>CALRRW020000210.1:0-4066 GCA_943370695.1 Comamonas sp. lk
ATGCAGCATCTTTTTCAACGGCTTCATTTAATTTGGTAATGTAAGCCTGGTGGTGTTTGTCGTGGTGGATTTGCATGGTTTGCGCATCAATAAAAGGCTCGAGCGCATCAAAGCTGTAGCCTAATGGCGGCAACTCAAAAACAGTGGCGTGGGGAAACAAGCTCACTAACTCGTTAACAGCACCCGAAACAAAGTGAGTACCGGCAATTGTTCCTGCCGATAAGATGGCTCCTGATTTTATAAAATTTCTACGTGTGTGTTGCATAATGAATGTTTTATTCGAATGTACTGAATCCGCATGGTAAATCGTTAAGGATGCTTTGGGTATTTTTACGAATACACAATCATCATATTTAACCACTCAACATAATTAACACACGCAACTCATAAATAAGTTTTGATAATTATGAAACTATATGGTTATTTGAATTGACTAATTAAAAGTATTGAAAGCACCATTTAGCCAAGGATTAAACAAGTTTAACAGTCTGCAAACGTTTCAGTTTTTGCGGTTTGGTACTTTTTTTCTCATTTCAATATTACTCGCCAAAATTTCGGTGCTTTACCAGCATGAGTATGGTTTACACCTTATCAGTCAGTACGAAAACTTAATGCTGGTAACCTCCAGCCTCACTTTTTTCTGGGTATCGGCAGTATGCAATACCCTTATTCCGTATTACAATAACTCAGACGAAGCCACCCGCAAAAAAGTGTTGTTTAATACCTTCATCATTCTGTTGGTTTTTTCAATAGTTGCCGGGATTGCGGTAATGATCATCGGAAAAATACGGGGCAAGGATGTTGATTTATACAATATGTTCGGGCTGGTGGTATTGCTCAATACACCCACCTATATTGCCGATTATATATTTTACCTTAATGGAAAATACAAATCCCTCATCCGTTGGGGTATTATTACTTTTGCTGCGCAAATGCTCATGTTGTGCTTGCCTTTGTATTTTAAACAATCGCTCACATTAGCCATTAATTTATTACTGGTGTTATCCCTGGTTAAGTTTAATTATACCATTATCCTAATGATGAAGTTTTCATCTATTAGTGTCAACACCAGGTTAATTAAGGACTTTTTGACCAAAGCCATGCCACTCATGTTTTCCATATTACTTGCCGGTGGAATGGAGTATATTAACAGTTATATCATTGAATACAAGTTTTCGGAGGAGGAGTTTGCCATGTTCAGGTATGGTGCGCGCGAGCTTCCTATCTTTTTGATTTTGGCCAACTCACTGAGTAATGTTTACAGTGGCGAACTGGCTAAGTTAAACCAGGATGGCCTTTTGGAAGAAGGGTTGGCTAAGTTTAAAAAATCGAGTACCAAACTGATGCGCTGGCTCTTTCCGGCCACGATGGTGATGATGTTTTTAAGCCCTTACATGTTTAAGTATTTTTACAACGATCAGTTATTGGATGGCTATAAAATTTTCAATATTTATTTATTGCTCATCATTAGCCGGATGATTTTTCCGCAAACAGTAATTATGGGAATAATGAAAAGCCGCGTGTTTTACGTAATATCATCCAACTACCTCATTATTAATTGTCTGTTGTCGTTTTGGTTCATCTATTTATTCGGCATTACGGGTATTGCTTACGCCACGGCCATCTCTTTTTTAGTGGAAAAAATAATGCTGGCCACTTATTGTAAAATGGAAGGAATTGCTTTTAAACAATACACCAACATAAAGGAGTATGTTATTTACTCTGTTCTCACATTAGCAGTGTATTATCTTTCCTTGCAAGTGCAACTTCCTTTGCTGTAAATGAGTCTTCCTTTTTTAACCCAATAATTATGATAAAAATTAAACACTATTTACAAGTTGTTACCGCTTGTGGTTTGCTAACTTTTGTGGCCTGTCAAAAAGACGACACAAAGGATGATAACACAACAACAACGGGCGCTACTTCAACTACAAGTACAACAAGTGGAACCGCAACTGCTAAAGAACTGGCAAGACAGGATTTTAACACCATGTATGTAGCATCTGCAGTGCCTTCGTTTACCTGGAATGGCAATACAGGTAGTTGCAATGCAGGAACATTATCGCAAGACGTAATTGATAAGGCGTTGTTACGGTTAAAATATTTCAGAAAAGCAGCAGGATTATCCAATGATGGCATTGTGATGAACCCCGATTTTAACGCAAAATGCCAGCAGGCAGCGTTAATGTTTAAGGCAAACAACAACCTCAGTCATTTTCCTCCCAACACATGGTCGTGTTGGACCCAAGACGGAGCTGATGCAGCCGGTAACGGAAATATTGCTTTTGGTTCAAGTGATGTTGAGAATATCAATCAATGGATAGCGGATGAAGGGGATAATAATGCTAAAGTTGGTCACAGACGTTGGATGTTGGATTCAAGAGCATCGGATTTTGGATTTGGTTGTACCAATTCAACCGGAACGCTTTGGGTTATTAATTCAGGCTCGGGTAGTAATGATCTTCCGGCTAACACACCTGAGTTTGTAGCATGGCCACCAAAAGGATTTGTTCCGCGTGATGTGGTGTATCCACGCTGGTCATTATCAGTCCCAGCGCCAACGTTTCCGTTTCAGGTTAATTTTACACAAGCTACTGTTGTTGTAAAAAATGCAGCAGGAGCAGAGTTATCGGTTGCAATTGAGTATGCAAATCCAATTGAGAATTCGTATGTAGGTGATAATACCATTTGCTTCAAACCAGAAGGTATTGACTTAACTTCGGATGCCGATCAAAAATATTCTGTTAAAGTTTCAAACGTATTGGTAGGTGGCGTTTCCAAAACGTACGAATATGATGTAACCATTTTTAAACCATAATCGGTTATTTAAAAGTTAAAAACGAGGGTTCACCGACTCTCGTTTTTTTTTGACCTAAAATTTCAACCGGTAGATTGTTTAAGAGTTTATAAATAGCAACTTCGCAGCACGATGTTAAAATACAATTTAAAAACAGCAGAAGGACGGTTTTTTGCCGTTGCCTTTTTAGAGGGGGTATCTTATTTGGTTTTACTTTTTATAGCCATGCCCTTAAAATATTTGGCCGGTCAGCCCGAAATGGTAAAGAGGGTAGGGATGGCCCATGGATTATTGTTTGTGCTTTTTGTGCTTACCCTGGTGCAGGTGGCCACCGAAAATAACTGGAAATGGAAAAAGGCTTTGGTCGGATTCGGATATTCATTATTGCCATTTGGAACGTTTTGGTTCGAGGCCAAGCACCGGAAACAACAGGCATAAAAAAATCCCGTCATTGAGCATTCAGTGACGGGATTTTTTGTTTGGATGAAAGGGTGGCAGCAAAGCACTTCGCACTTTTGTCACTCCACACTCCGTATTTCTTACTGAAGCGTTATACCATCGGCAACAATTGATATTTGTATTTTCCCCTCTTCTGATGTATCCCGTGAAGCAGTTCCATTGACAATAGCTGTTTTGTCTTCAATATTGTGTGGCAACACAAATGCTTTGTCTTTTACTTCCACAAATACATTCTCACCATTTTCGTTTTTAAGCGTGAGCCAGCATCCTTCTCCTTTGCAATATTCGGCAACTGTTCCTGTTGCTTTGAGTCCGATATTGTTTTGCATATTGAGAATTTCAGTCACCTCAGCTACCGTCATCGGATTGGTTGTGTCAAAAGCTGTTCCGTAGGTTCCTGTAGGTTCCAGTTTGGTGCGCGGATCTGTATTACAACCAATAATGCTTGTAACCAAAGTTAGTATTACGAGTATTTTTTTCATATATTTTAAAGTTAAAAAAGCACCACAATGTTGGGTTGTGGTGCTTTGGGATTGTTATTTTACAATTGTCATTTCATTAATCAGATTGCTTGCCTGTCCGTATTTATCTATCAAAAATAATACGTAGCGAATATCAACATTGATGGTACGTTTGTTTTTAGGGTCAAAGTGAATATTTCCACTCATTGCTTCCCAGTTTCCATCAAAAGCCAATCCAATAATGCGGCCTTCGCCATCAATTACCGGGCTTCCACTGTTTCCACCTGTAATATCATTATCACTTAAAAAGGCTACCGGCAATTTACCGTCTTTCATTGCATACTGTCCG
>CALRRW020000211.1:0-4045 GCA_943370695.1 Comamonas sp. lk
CCCAAATGGTTACCAATAGCTGGCTAGGCGGAGCTGATATGTGGCTTTATTATATGGCACAACAAGGTTATGTTGTTTACACCCTTGATAACAAAGGGTCGGGAAACAGGGGGCGAGATTTTGAACAGGCAACTTTTCGAAAATTAGGAACCGTAGAGCGTGAAGATCAGCTTACAGGGGTTCATTATTTAAAGCAGCAAAAATATGTGGATACCGCAAGAATTGGAGTGTTTGGATGGAGCTTTGGCGGATTTATGAGTGTGGGAATGATGACTCGCACAAACGACTTTAAAGTGGGTGTAGCAGGAGGACCCGTAATTGACTGGAGCCTTTATGAAATTATGTACACCGAGCGCTATATGGATAAGCCGCAGGAGAATCCGGAGGGGTATAAAGATGCTGACCTAACCAATTATGTGAAAAACCTCAAAGGGAACTTATTGCTGATTCACGGAACGGATGATGATGTGGTTTTGTGGCAGCATAGTTTAACCTATATCAAGAAGAGTGTTGATGAAGGTGTTCAGGTTGATTATTTTGTGTATCCGGAACATAAGCACAATGTTTTAGGAAAAGACAGGGTTCATTTAATGCAAAAAGTGACTGATTATTTCAAACTGCACCTATAACACAGTTTTGCTGTTAATGCTTGGTAAAATGATGGTAATGGATGTCCCTTCATTGAGTTTGGAGTGGATTTCAATTCTCCCTTTATGCCATTCTAAGATGCGTTTCACAAGTGATAACCCTATTCCATGTCCGTAAATGTTACGGGTTTCATTTGTGCGGAAAAAAGGTTCGAAAATAAGCTCTAAATTTTCGGATGCTATTCCGGGACCATGGTCCGTAAACCTCAAGATGGTTTCCTCATTCTCATAAGCAACCAATACACTAACATTATGCGAAGCGGAAAATTTGCAGCCATTATCGATGATATTGGTAAAAGCAGATTTAAGTAAATTTATATCTCCCAAACAGTTCAGTTTTTCGGGCTGATCAATTGAGTTGTCGACTGATATTTCAATCTTATAATGCGGTTTGCTTTTTAACAGGTCATTTTGCGCATCCATTAAAATGTCCAGAACAGGCACGGGCTTAAACTCGTTTAACGGAACATTTGCATTGGCTTTGGCCAGTTCATGCAGGGAGTTTAAAAGACTAATTAAATTATCAATATCTTCATTAAGGGAATGCAGGAGGGACTTGTAATCCTCGTTGCTCCGGGCTCTTAAAAGGGCCACCTGAATTTGCCCTTTCATGGAAGTTAATGGGGTTCTGAACTCATGGGATGCATTCGAAACAAATTCTTTTTGCAGATTAAAGGCGGACTCTAACCTGTCGAGCATTTTATTAAAGGTAATGGAAAGGTTTCCGATTTCGTCACGTTCATTTTGCACCGATAATCGCTTGTGCAGGTTGCTTGCCGTAATGAGCTGTGCATCGTTTACCACTTCGTTCATGGGTCGTAATGAATACCTTGAAAAAAGCCAACCCACAATAGCTGTAGTCATAATAGCAAGAAACAAAATGAGAATAAACAACTTGCGCAAAAAGGCAACTTTGCTAAATCCTGTTTTATCATAAGCTGCCGATAATGCAATGATATCTCCCGTTTTGTGGTGCATTGAAAAGAAGATATACTGTGTGTCATTAATCTGCGCTTCAATGGGCGATTTTCTCTTAAGGTCGTGTATGATTTGGGGCGTTATCTCAATCTGGCTTCCGATGGGTTGAAGCAGTTTGCCCTCAGGAGTGTATAAGGTCACCCTTAAGTTAGGAGAAATACTCAGTGTGTATTCGTTGAGGGTGCGAATGGTTTTTTCGTCTAACCCGCGTGCATCCAAATAAGCATTTGTGATAACATGTGCCCTGTCTTCCAATCTGTCATAAAAATTGGCTTGACGGAAGAAAGAATAGTTTTCGTAAACAATTAAAAAACTCCCAAATAAGATTGCTGCAACAATGCTGGTAAACCAAAAGGTAAGTTTAAATTTAATATTCATTGCCTGAATTATTTTTGTTCAACCCTAAGGGTATACCCCATTCCAATAATGGTGTGAATGAGTTTTGTGTCGTGTTGTTTGTCTATTTTCTTTCGCAAAAAATTCACATAAACGTCAATTACATTTGTTCCCGTATCAAAACCGATACCCCAAACTTTTTCAGCAATTTCAGAACGGGAAATAACGCGACCTTTGTTTCGGAGGAAATATTCAAGCAACAGGAATTCTTTAGCAGTTAATTCAATATGTTTACCGCTGCGTGTCACCGTTTTTGCATCCAGATTCATATTTAAATCAGCAATTGCCAGTGTACTGGTGGGGGTTTCGTTTTTGACACCACGCTTGGTAACGGCACGAATGCGGGCCAGCAGTTCTTTAAATTCAAAAGGTTTCACGAGGTAGTCATCTGCACCGGCATCCAATCCTGTAACTTTATCTTCGGTAGTACCCAGGGCGGTTAACATCAGAATGGGGGTGCTGTTGCCCTTGGCTCTTATTTGTGTACAAATATCTAAACCGTTTATGTATGGAAGCATCAGGTCCAGAATGATCATATCATACTGATGTTCGCTGGCTAATTTGAGGCCGAAATGCCCGTCATAGGCAACCGTTACATGATAGGATTCTTCTTCCAGCCCTTCTTTGATAAAGGCTGCAACTTTTGGCTCGTCTTCAACTACAAGTATGTTTATTTTATCGATCACGGTTTAGTTTGTTTGAGTGCTAATTTAGTGGGAGTATTGGGATTTAGTCCATAGAAAACTAGTTTTAATCTCAATTTAATCTACCCTCCAGCTTTTTTTGCTTTAAACTGTTCTTTTAAGAGATAGGCAAGGGCCTTTTCGCGATGGTCACCCTGAATTAAAATTTCACCATCCTTTGTTGTTCCGCCAACACCACATAATTTTTTAATAGCAGTACCTAAAGCATTTAAATCCAGTTCGTTTCCCACAAATCCGGTAATACGGGTTACCAATTTTCCCCCACCTTTGCGGTCGAGGTACAATTTCAGGTTTTGCTGGTTGTTAGTAAGGGTATCAGCATCATTTTCCTGTTCGTATTGGTATTCGAAATCGTTGGCAGTTGAGTACACAACACCATCTTTGTTTTTATTCTTATTGCTCATTCGTTTTAAGCTATAAATCAAAAATAGTCATTTAGGGTAAAACTATTTAATACCTTCTTTTTGATTGTGGTTTGCTGGCTCCGCCTCCTGAAGGTCTTTTTTCACCACTACCCGAAGTTCTGCGGTTATTGTTGCGGTGCTCACCTCTGCCTTGCGGTTGTTTGGGTTTAGGTGCAGGATTAAAATCCTTCATAGGATATGCATGGTCCTCTATTACCGGAATTTTTTTACCGATGAGTTTTTCAATATCTCTTAAGTATTCTTTCTCTTCGGCATCACAAAACGAATATGCAACACCATTAGCTCCGGCACGGCCTGTGCGGCCAATTCGGTGCACATAAGTTTCGGGCTGATTTGGGATTTCGTAGTTTATAACGTGGCTCAAATTGTCCACATCAATTCCGCGGGCCGCAATATCAGTGGCAATTAAGGTGCGGATTTTTCCGGCCTTAAAATCATTTAAGGCATGTTGACGTGCATTTTGCGATTTGTCTCCGTGGATAGCTGCTGCTTTAAACCCATGTTTGGCAATATCTCTGCTCACCCTGTCGGCACCATGTTTGGTGCGGGTAAATACCAGTACACTTTTCATATTGGTGTCTTTCAGCATGTCGATAAGCAATTGTTTTTTATTGCCTTTGTCAACAAAATACACGGCCTGTTTAATTGTGTCGGCAGTTGAAGAAACGGGAGTTACCTCAACTTTTACAGGATTATTCAAAATTGTGTCTGCAAGCTTTACAATAACAGGAGGCATTGTAGCCGAGAAAAACAATGACTGTTTACGTTTCGGTAATTTGGCCAGTACTTTTTTTACATCATTTACAAAACCCATGTCCAACATTCTGTCGGCTTCATCCAGCACAAACAGTTTGATATGCGAAAGGTCCACAAATCCCTGGTTCATCAAGTCCAA
>CALRRW020000212.1:0-4043 GCA_943370695.1 Comamonas sp. lk
CTCATTGATATTCCCGTTTCCCTCATTGGTGCATTTTTTATCATGTACCTCGCAGGCTTCTCCGTTAATATCCTCACCCTATTGGCAATTGTACTCGCAACAGGTTTGGTGGTGGATGACGGGATTGTCGTCACCGAAAATATTTTTAAAAAGATAGAAGAAGGACTCTCTCCCAAAGAAGCCGCCATCAAAGGTTCGAATGAAATTTTCTTTGCAGTTATATCCACCTCACTCACACTCGCAGTGGTGTTTTTGCCCATTATTTTTCTCGAAGGATTTGTCGGCAGGTTGTTCAGAGAGTTTGGAGTAGTGGTTGCAGGTTCCGTTATCATTTCAGCTTTTGTTTCGCTTACGCTAACACCCATGCTCAATGTGAAATTGACCCGCAAGGATTACAAAAAACGCAGTAAGTTTTACCTCGCCACCGAACCCTTTTTTGAAGCATTAAACAATGGATACCGCAATTCACTCGAAGCATTTATGCATAAACGCTGGTTGGCCCCAGTGGCAATTGTGGTTTCGTTTGCATTGATATTTTTAATCGGTTCAACCATACAATCAGAACTCGCTCCCCTTGACGACAGGAGCGTAATGCGCATCAGCAGTACTGCCCCCGAAGGTGCATCATACGAATACATGGAACACTACATGGATAATGTTGCCAAAATGGTTTCCGATTCGTTTCCCGAAAAAAAGGTATTGCTTTCTGTTACCGCACCGGGTTTCATCGGAAGTGGTGCTGTAAATTCGGGATTCACACGCATCATATTAACCCTGCCCGATGAAAGAACACGCACCCAGCAACAAATTGCCGATCAGGTGGCTAAAAATTTGAAAACATTCCCCGATGCCCGCTCATTTGTAATCCAGGATCAAACCATCAATGGTTCAGGAGGCTCAAGGGCCGGATTGCCCGTGCAGTATATTTTGCAGAATCAGGACTTCAAAAAAATTCAGCAGTACTTGCCCAAGTTTATGGAAGAGGTTTCTAAGAACCCCACCTTCCAGGGATTGGATGTAAACCTCAAGTTTAACAAGCCCGAGCTGGTGGTAACCATCGACCGCGATAAAGCCAAAAATTTAGGAGTGAGTGTTCAAAGCATTGCCCAAACCATGCAGCTTGCCTACAGCGGCTTGCGTTATGGATATTTTACCATGCGCGGAAAACAATACCAAGTAGTAGGGCAGGTGGATAGAGCCAACCGCGATGAACCACTTGATTTAAAATCACTCTACGTAAGGAACGACCAAAACCAATTGGTGCAGTTGGACAATGTGGTGCACGTGGAAGAACAAAGCAGTCCACCGCAATTGTACCATTACAACCGTTATAAATCAGCAACTGTTCAGGCCGGACTGGCACCCGGAAAAACCATTGGTGATGGAATTGCCGAAATGGATAAAATTGCAAAAAAGGTATTGGACGAATCGTTTACAACAGACTTAACAGGTCCTTCACGCGATTTTTCCGAAAGCTCTTCCAACACTACTTTTGCCTTGTTGCTGGCATTGGTTTTAGTGTATCTGGTATTGGCTGCCCAGTTCGAAAGTTTTATAGACCCCCTTATCATTATGCTTACCGTTCCCATGGCATTGGCCGGTGCACTTATTTCACTTTGGTATTTCGACCAAACCTTAAACATCTTTGGGCAAATCGGAATTATTGTACTGATTGGATTGGTTACCAAAAACGGAATCCTGATTGTGGAGTTTGCCAACCAACAAAAAGAACATGGTTTAAACGTGATTGATGCCGTAAAAGATGCTGCTGTTTCACGTCTCCGACCCATCATGATGACAAGTTTGGCAACCATGCTCGGTGCATTGCCTATTGCCCTGGCATTGGGCGCAGGAGCCAAAAGCCGCATGTCGATGGGGATTGTGATTATCGGTGGATTATTGTTTTCCGGTATCTTAACTTTATACGTTATCCCTGCTATTTACAGTTTGATATCGCGGGAGAAAAAAGCCGTAACAATTCATCAGGAAGAGGAGGTAAACAATGGTTAAAAAAACAGGTATGAGTCGGATAGTAATTGCTTTTGTATTATTGAGTTTCACTATAAAGTTGCAGGCGCAGGATACATTAAGTCTGGATGCCGCACTCAAAATTGCGTTGCAAAATAACTTTGCCATTCAAATTGCTAAAAATGACGCAGAAGTTTCGAGGATTAACAATTATGCAGGTGCTGCCGGAATGATGCCGTTTGTAAACGGAACCGCTGTTCAGGATAATCAAACAGCAAACATCAACCAACAATTTTTGAATGGAACAGAAAATTCCAGAAATGCCGCAACAAGCAGTCAGCTAAATGCCAACGTTGAGTTGGGATGGAATATTTTTGACGGGTTAAAGATGTTTGCCACCAAAAATAAATTGGAAGAGTTGCAACAAATTGGTGAGCTCAGAATGCGTTCGCAAATCGAACAAATATTTATGCGCATCACCAAAGCGTACCTCGATGTGTTATTATCCAAGCGTCAGCTTCAGCTTATTTTGGATCAAAAAAGTATTTCGGAAAGCAGGCTGCAACTTGCCAACGATAAATTATCAGCAGGTAAAGCCTCTAAAACAGAGGTGCTCAAAGCTCAGGTGGATTTAAACACGGACCGTTCGCTGATGATGCGCCAGGAAATTACGTATAAAAACAACAAGGCTACACTCAATCAGTTATTGGCCCGTAATTATGATATTGATTTTGATGTAGTGGATACCATTTTGATTAAAACAGATTTTGTGTTAAATGATGTGGAAACCAAAACAGTTACCCAAAATGCAAATATGTTGATTGCCAAAAAAAACCAGCAGGTTTCATTGTTAACCAGGAGAGAAATATATGCCGAACGGATGCCCACCATTCAGTTAAAAGGAGGGTATAACTACAACAACCAGCAATCGCAAGCCGGATTTTTACAATCTTCAACCAGTAACGGAATACATTATGGTGCAGGGTTAAACATCAATTTGTTTAACGGATTTAGTGTGAGCAAGCGACTTCAAAACGCCCGCCTATCGGAGCGCACCTCAACACTTATTTACAATGATTCATTGCTCAAAATTAAAACAACTGTTCAGCAAACCTATAATACATATGTATCGAATTTAGCTTTGGTAACTGTTGAAAAAGAAAATGTGAAAGTGGCTCAAGAGAATTTTGATATTGCGAATGAACAATACAAAGTGGGTGTTATTACTTCCATTGATTTACGCAATGCACAACAAAACCTGTTGATTAGCACCAATCGATTGCTCAACGCATATTATGACGCAAAACTTTCCGAAACCGAATTGTTGAGGTTAAGCGGAGAATTACTTACACTCAAATAGAAGGCGAATACCTAATTTTTGTTGATTGCAACCGGGGATATTTTGATAATCCCGATGGCATTAAACAATCGCATAACAGGATATACCGGATCAAACTCCCACCATTTGGCAGCAAAGTTTGGATTGGAACCTGCATGATGATGATTGTTCTGAAACAATTCGCCCAACATCAAAAAGTCGAATACCAAAGTGTTTTTAGAATGATCCCCCTCGTTATAATTGCGGTATCCGTATTTATGTCCCGCCCAGTTTACAATAGCTCCGTGAACAGGTCCCATTAAAAAGTGGATGGGTAATAAAAGATACATCCACCAGTGAGTGGCAAATGCAACATAAAAGGCAACATAGCCTAATCCAAAGGCAATACGTGTTGGCCATGCATCCGCAATGCGGTCAATGTTTTTGTATTGCGGAAAATTGCGGTCAAACTTTTCTTCCACTTCCATGGTACCATGTAATACACCATTGTATACACTTCGCGTGTACATCATCATGGTAAATACTTCTTTAAAAAAATGTGGAGAGTGCGGGTCTTTTTGAGTATCGCTGTATGCATGGTGCATGCGGTGTAAAATGGCATATGCCCTAGCATTCAAATAGGATGAACCCTGTGTAACCCATGAAAAAATATACCAGAACTTTTCCCATCCTTTGCTCAGGGTAAACATCTTGTGAGCGGAATATCGATGTAAAAAAAATGTTTGTCCAAAAAGAG
>CALRRW020000213.1:0-4038 GCA_943370695.1 Comamonas sp. lk
AAATAGATACGCGGTTTTGCTGCTGTGGTATCCACTCCATGGTAATCGGTAATACTTGCAAAATCAGTCAATACCCTTGTTGAATCGGGATAAGATTTTGAGAGTGGTGTATACTGAATATCGGGGCCCGCAATATCTATTTTTCTTTCATAAGCTCCGGGTGTGGGGGGATTGGAACGCAAACTATCATCAATATCAACCGTTATACCGGTAATAGGTGTTCCCAAACCGGTGAGTGACCCATACCCAACCACCAAGTTGCTGTCATTCACAAATTGAGGATTGATGTTAACGGAATGAGCATTTGTGTTGGTAGTCGTTCTTAATTCAGTTATGGTTCGAACATCTTGTGATAACGCACTGTTAAACATCAAAATACCTTGAGTACTATTAGCGACAAAATCATTGTAATCAAACAAAACAGCAGCAAAGGAATTATAGGAAACCAAGGCGTAATGTTTTGAAGCAGGATTCACTCCCATAATACTATTTGAAAAAATATTATTTCGAATGTCAAATCCTGTTAACGTTCCTATTGGGTCAATGTACAATGCCGAAGAATAATTTAAACCAGTACCAACAGTTGATGCACCATACAGATGAACCGTATTAAAATAGAGTTTAATATTAATCCCGCCTACTATCTTTATACCGTAAGCATTATTCAACGCGGTAATTGCAGATCCATTATTTGCTGTCTTAATATCACTGATAACATTATTGCTAACTATGATATTATCAATTACGGTATTGCTGGACAGATAAACACCATAAGCACCACCGCCAATGCCTTCAGAATATAATCCTCTAATAATATTTCCATTTATGATGCTGTTGGTCGTATAGTTATTAATACTAATACCATTAACTCTGGCGATCGAAGCACTGGTTTTTATATTTGTAATTGTATTTCGGCTTATAATAACTGAGTCTGCATAACTAATACTAATACCTATTGTTCTGTTGTAGAAAGAAGTCGAATCTGTACCAATTGAATTTCCTGATAATGTAATATTAAGACTTCGGGAAGCAAGCGAACCACTTACCACAACAGCATTATTACAATTGTAAACAATATTATTTTGGATCAATATATTTTTATTGCCAATACCTGTGGAAGATAAACTCACAACTGTTCCTCCTACAATTACACCATACGCAGTAACATTACTTCCACCTTTGATAAGAGTATTTTTCAAAACACCATTTTGCACTCCTTGGTTTGCTGTTGTTCCCTGAAACATAATACCCGCACCAGAGGCATTTGTATTTTGAACAAATAAATCCTGGCCCGCAGTTCCGTTATTCGAACCATCAATGATAAAATTATCCGCACCATTCAAGTTAATAAGACCCGAAGCCGATGATCCGATAATAGCTACTTTTTTTCCCGATACCGGTTTCATGGTAATGGTATTGGTGGCTGTTGAGCCCTCTACTGGGTTGATGGTAATAGGAAACGTTTGGCTCGGGGATGCATACACCGAATCGGTTAATTGCAATGTTACCGCAGCACTTATTCCACGAACCTGCATTGCATTCAAAGCTCCGCTTATGGTACTAAAATTCGGATAAGTGTTAGCAGCGCCTACTAAATAAGAACCCGCAAGTGGAGTATCATAAATCACATACTTGTTGGGTGATGCCGGAGCACTCGTAACCGAGTCAACAGAAATGGCTGCAAACCCTGAAGCAGGAACTGCGGATACCCTTCCGGCATAATCCTGTGCAGCTACAAAGTATACAATCGTATCCCAAAGTGAGGCATAACCATTGGTTAACAACTTGTAATCAATGGTAAAACTAAATGGCGATACGTTATTGGTTGCTTCAACATATTTCCACCCGTTAAATGTTGAATCATTCTGTTCAGGATAAGAACCAAATACAGTTGCTTCGCTTGATTTGCGGAAGTAAATGCGAGGCTTGGCATTCGTTGTATCAACACCGCTGTAATCCGTAATACTTGCAAATGCCGGTAATGCCCGTGTTACCCGCTCTGTATTTTTGGCGAGCGGGGCGTAAGATATAGCCGGACCCACAATATCTTTTTTTCTTTCGTAAGCCCCTATAGTTGGCGGATTTGAACGCACCGAATCATCAATATCCAACAAAACACTTGCAATGGGAGTTGCCAAACCTGTTAAAGCCCCGTAACCGATTGTCAAATTACTATCGTTTAAAAATTGCGGATTGTTGCTTACAGAACTAACATTGGCATTGGTATTCATTTTCAACGAATCCAATGTTCCGATATCAAGCGCACCAATACTATTGTACATTAAAATACCTTGTGAGCTATTGGTAACAAAATTATTGTAGTCAATGATTGCCCCGAAAAGAACATTGCTGGAATTTAAAACAAAGGCATATTGTTTGGATATTGCATTCACCCCTGTTATACTATTTGAGAAAATATTGTTGCGAATATCCAACCCCGACATTGACGTGGTTTGATTGATATGCAATGCTGATGAATAACTTACAGCAGAACCACCCACCGGAGTGCCCGATAAATGAACCGTATTAAAATAAAGCTTTACATTATTTCCCCCGTTGAGCCTTATTCCATGAGGGTTTGAAGTAGCTGCAATAGTGCTCGAATTATTGGATGTTAATACATTACTGATAGCATTATTAACGATAGTCACATTATCAATCCCGATGGTACTATTGGCACAAATTCCATATGCACCCGCAGATGATCCCGTTGCGTGAATGCCTTTAATAATATTACCACGAATAATGGTGTTGGTTGTATAAGTATTAATGTTCATGCCCATTAACATTAAACTGGCAATCGCTGTTTTTTGATTGTAGATGGTATTCTTTTCGATGATTACCGAATCGGAATAGGCTGTATAAATACCATTTCTCCTGTTGTAGAAAGCCGAAGAATCCGATCCTATTGTATTACCAGACAATGTGATGCTTCCCATCCTATTTATGCTCCCCAAACCACCTAAAACAAGTGCATCGTTACAATTGTAAATGATATTGTTTTGAATCAATACATTTTTGTGACCTGCACCACCCGATGCTAAACTCACCGCTGTTCCTCCAATAATAACACCATATGCACCGGTATTTCCCCCTCCTTTGATGATGGTATTTTTCAGCACCGAATTTCGCACTCCCTGGTCCAAAGCAGCACCTTGAAACATCACAACAGCACCTGAGGCACTTGTATTTTGTATAAAAACATTACGGCTATTGGTTCCATTATTCGACCCGTCAAACACATAGTTTTTAGCCCAATTTGTAAACCGAATAAGGGTTGAGGAATTGTTGCCAATTATGGCTGGCGAAAAACCTGCCTTCGGTTTAATCGTAATGCTGATTCCCGAATCGGCCGCTATGAATGGATTAAACGAAATCGGAAATGTTTCAAGAGTGGATGTATAATCCGAATCCAACAACAATACAACATTGCCGTTCAAACGTCTTTCTGCAATATTGGCCATTGCTGCTGTAATCGATTTGAATTGCGGTGACACCTTATTGGCGCCTACCAAAAATGTTCCCGACATCACATTAGAAACTTCCCCAATGGCAAATACACCCTCAATGGCCGTATCTTTGATTAATCTATTGGAGGTAATAAAACCGTTTACCGGAGCATTTGATATTCTTCTATACACTCCCGAAACAGAATCAGCATATGCCATTTTATTGAGTATCGTTAAGTCGTTGCCATATAGTTTCACATTCGCACTGTCAATATTTGGTTTTCCATTGGGAATACTCACTGTCCAATACCTTGACAACAAACTATCCATCGTAATGCCATCCACAACTCCGCCTGGCAATGTGTTAAAACTTTCAACCAAAACATCAACTGTTCCTCCCGTATTCGTATAAGGACTTATCAAATCCATTCTATTGTAAGAAGCACCTTTACCTATCGGAAATGGATAAATAGTTGTGGTACGAAGATTAACAGGTAATCTTCTTTGTAACGGACCATCAATATAAGTGGTTACGCTTCCTCCAACTACCGAACTTGTTCCTGTAGTCAACACCTTTGGTAAATTGACA
>CALRRW020000214.1:0-4024 GCA_943370695.1 Comamonas sp. lk
ACATGCCTACACCGAGCACAACATTTCCTGTATTGCCATAATCTTGGATAAACGTTGAAACATAATTGAGTTGTGCTCCTAATGAGAAAGCCGGACTCAGTTTCATGGCCACCGAAGCTGTTAAACGTTGTTGGCTGTATACCGAATACCCAAAATGATTGACGGATAAACCAATATTCAGGTGTTTAAAAGGTTGCACAATACTTACGTTCGATAACTGCAATTTCGATTCCGTAAACCGCTGTTCGGTGTAAGCACCTGCCTGAAATCTGGCAATTTGGGTAATGGCGGCTGCATTATTGGTGGCACTCCATACATTGGCAACAGCGGCAGAATTGCCTCCTAGCATCCATTGTTCAGCACCAACGGGCCCTGTGAGGAGCTGTGCATAAACGGTAAATGGGAGCAACAAACAAAATACACCAGCCTTGAAAAGGCTAGAAATGAGTAGCTTAATCATAATTGTGAGCATAGGCTAAATGCTAGTGTAAATCTAAGTTTCTAAATTCATATTTAATCGTATTTTTGCCCACCTTAGAAAAAATATATTTATAACATATGGAGAATGTAATTTACTTAATTCCCGCGCTTGGTATTATTGGCCTTATTGTAATGGCGGTAAAAAGTGCCTGGGTTAACAAACAAGATGCAGGTGATGCTAAAATGACAGAACTGGCCGGCTACATAGCCGACGGAGCAATGGCCTTTTTAAAAGCGGAGTGGAAAGTATTGGGAATATTTGTTGCATTTGCAGCAGTCCTTTTAGCTTATTCGGGCACAATACATGAAGTTAACGGCAAAGAAATCCACTCAAGCTGGGTTATCTCAATAGCATTTATTATTGGTGCAGTATTTTCGGCATTGGCCGGATACATAGGTATGAAAGTGGCTACCAAAGCCAACGTACGTACAACACAAGCTGCACGTACAAGCTTAAAACAAGCGCTTAAAGTTTCGTTTACAGGAGGTACTGTAATGGGATTAGGTGTTGCAGGTTTGGCTATTTTAGGACTGGGAGGATTGTTTATCGCATTCTTGGCAATGTTTAAAGACCTTGGTGTTGACCAGGTAAAAACAGCTATTGAAGTATTAACAGGCTTCTCACTGGGAGCTGAGTCAATCGCTTTATTTGCACGTGTTGGTGGTGGTATTTATACCAAAGCTGCCGATGTTGGAGCGGATTTAGTAGGTAAGGTTGAAGCCGGAATTCCGGAGGATGATGTTCGTAACCCTGCAACCATTGCCGATAACGTAGGCGATAACGTAGGTGACGTGGCCGGTATGGGTGCCGATTTATTTGGTTCATACGTGGCTACTATTTTGGCTACAATGGTTTTGGGTCAGGAAATTACCGTAACCGATGCATTTGGTGGAATGTCGCCAATCTTATTGCCAATGGTTATTTGTGGTTTGGGTATTTTGTTCTCAATCGTTGGAACCTGGTTTGTAACCATCAAGGATGATAAATCAAATGTTCAGAATGCATTAAACATGGGTAACTGGGCTTCTATGTTGCTTACTGTTATTGCTTCTTATTTTATTGTAATGTGGATGTTACCTGAGACTTTGAGCCTGCGTGGTTACGAATTTTCAAACATCAACGTATTTTGGGCAATTGTAGTAGGTACCGTAGTAGGTGCTATTATGAGTATTGTTACCGAGTATTATACTGCAATGGGTAAAGCTCCGGTTTTATCAATTATCCAACAATCATCTACAGGTCACGCTACCAATATTATTGGTGGATTATCAGTAGGTATGAAATCAACCGTTATTCCAATTCTAACATTGGCCGGTGGTATCATGGCTTCTTACCATTTTGCCGGTTTATACGGTGTGGCTATTGCTGCTGCCGGTATGATGGCTACAACTGCTATGCAATTGGCAATTGATGCATTCGGACCGATTGCCGATAACGCTGGTGGTATTGCCGAAATGAGCCAGTTGCCTCCCGAAGTTCGTGAGCGTACAGATAATTTAGATGCTGTTGGTAATACAACGGCTGCTACCGGAAAAGGTTTTGCCATTGCTTCGGCTGCCCTCACATCGTTGGCTTTGTTTGCTGCGTTTGTAGGTATTGCAGGTATTGATGCCATTGATATTTACAAAGCTCCCGTTTTAGCCGGTTTGTTTGTGGGAGGCATGATTCCTTTTATTTTCTCGGCATTGTGTATTCAGGCTGTAGGCAGAGCTGCAATGGATATGGTGCAGGAGGTTCGCAGACAATTCCGCGAAATTCCGGGTATCATGGAATACAAAGCAAAACCAGAGTACGAAAAATGTGTTGCTATTTCAACAAAAGCTTCCATCCGCGAAATGATGTTGCCGGGAGCAATTGCTTTAATTACTCCGTTAATTGTTGGATTTGTTTTTGGTCCCGAAGTATTGGGTGGATTATTGGCAGGTGTTACCGTTTGTGGTGTGTTAATGGGAATTTTCCAAAGCAACGCTGGTGGCGCATGGGATAATGCAAAAAAATCTTTCGAAAAAGGTGTGTTGATTAATGGTGAAATGTTCTACAAAAAATCAGAGCCGCACAAAGCTTCCGTAACAGGAGATACTGTTGGTGATCCGTTTAAAGATACTTCTGGTCCGTCAATGAATATCCTCATTAAATTAATGTCTATCGTTTCGTTGGTAATTGCTCCTTACATTGCTGTAACCGGAGGAATGAAAGCCGATAAAATGATGATGCATGGTGAGAAAATGGAATGTTGTGCACCTGCTGGTCATGAATCAGGAATGGATTGTGGCAATGCTAAATGCGATATGGATGTTTGCAAAACACTTACCAAAGAAGAGTGTGCTTTGTATTGCGATAGCGTTGGATGTTCAGCCGAACAAAAAGAAATGTGCCTGAGCATGTATGGTGCTGATGGAAAATTTGACGAAGCTAAATGCAAAGAAATGTGCAAAGCCGATAAAGCAGGAGCTTCGATGGAAAACTGCGATAAAGGTTGTAAAACTGCTGAAGAATGTGAAAAACATTGTGATGATAAATGTGTGTCTTCACACAAAGAAGGCAAAGGTTGCTGCTCAACAGGAGAAAGCAATCACTGCGATAAACACTAGTATTGATTAAACTCAATGCAACAAAATGCCTCGCCTCCTTAATGGGGGCGAGGCTTTTTGTTATATCACTTTTTAAGAAGCGGTAGTATGTTTTTTGCCGGAATGGTAATGGTTGTACTTCCCACTACGTAAGGTCCCACTTCATAGTTGTTGTAGTAAAAAGTAATGCCCTCATCATGGATGAAAAAATTATTATTGAGTAAAAAGTGATTGTTGGCAAACCAATAGCCCGCAGCTTCAAAAGTTTGATTGGATTCAATTGCTTTTTCCGATTTAAACAATGGTTCTCCCAATACAGTGAGTTGAGTGATTGCCGAGCTGTCAAAAAAGTCGGTGAGTAATAATTGATGGCCATTGGCTTTGTCAATCATTTTATACCACTTATTACTATTTGGATGCGCTCCCCCTGTAAAACTATTTTCAGTATACTGCAACGTTATCCATTTAGGATTTTGGTTTACCACACTAACGTCCTTTTCAATAAACCACGGTATATTGTATCCTTTTTGTTCCGCTTTAAAATCAGCATATTCTTTTAAAAAATGCTGTTGCACACTGTCTGGTGCCGTAACATGATGTTCATCGTTTTTAAAAGCATTGCTGATGATGAGTTGCAATGAATCAGCTAACGGTTTTTGCACGTACCTGAACTGTGGGAAATTAAATTCGATATAGGTGCATTCCTGCGAGTCCTTATCGCAATTATTAAGCGACTGCACCATGTATATCATTTCATAGTTTAACGTGTCTTCTTCAGTTGATTGTTCGCCTGCTGTTGGCGAACTGCTACAGTTGCTTAGCAAAAAAGAAGCTGTTATGATGAAGACGATGTTTTTCATAACAGCAAGATAGCTATTTCTGTCCCGAATGTGAAGGAGTTGTTTGACGTTTCCCGTTTGTTGTTTAGGTTGCGTTGTTCGTCATTGAACAGTCATGAGTTATGTTTGGTATT
>CALRRW020000215.1:0-4023 GCA_943370695.1 Comamonas sp. lk
GGAGCCCAATCTTCAAAAACCCATTGTAAGAGTAATTGACATGTATGGAAAAACAGTACATGAGCAGGCTTTTGTTCCATCGGCAGCCATCCACCTTGAGCACCTTTCGGATGGGATGTACTATATCGAATTGCAAGACGGTGAACAACTGATTGCTACCCAAAAAATTGTCATCACACAGCCATAAACTAAAACATAAAACATATGAAAAAGTATCTCTACACAACACTTTTATTATTTGTATTTGCAATAAGCAATGCCAATAATATTACACTTACCAACCTTGGTACTACGTATACTTCGGCCACCGGAGTAGTAACCATTAATTTTGACCTTGCATGGGACAATAGCTGGCGGAGCAATGCTTCCAATAACTGGGATGCAGCATGGGTATTTTTTAAGTACAAAGACGGGGGGCAATGGATACACCTGGATGTAACAGGGTATGATATTACATTGCCATCGGGTTATACCGCAACCGTTCCACCAGATAAACGGGGAGTGTTTATTCACAGGGACAATAGCAATGTAGGTATTGGAAATGCCATTTTGCCGGGTTGCCAAATTGGGGTATTGCCTCAAATGGGTACGTTTGATATCAAAGCATTTGCGCTCGAAATGGTGAGCGTACCAACAGGCCCTTTTTATGCGGGCGATGGCGTCACATCAGGCAGGTATTCCAGAGGAGGAGATTCTGAACCCTTTGTTGTTGCAGGAAATGGAATAGGTAAAGGAAATAACTATGCATGGGAATTGAATACACCTAATAATACCACTACCCTGAGTAATAATTTTCCTACCGGTTACTACAGTTATTACATGATGAAGTATGAGTTGAGTAATGCCGGTTACCGTGATTTTTTGAATTGCCTCACATATACGCAGCAAACCGCACGCATGATTAGTCCTGCCAATTCGCCTGTAGGTACAGGAATATGGTTTGGGTTAAATTATGTGGAGATTGCAACCCCCGGTAATGCTGCTACCATTACACCTGCTGTGTTTGGATGTGATGCAAACAATAACAATATATACAATGAGCCCGCTGATGGCGAATGGGTTTCCATCGGAGCCATCAATATTGAAGATATGTATACCTACCTGGATTGGGCTGCTCTACGCCCGATGACCGATCTTGAATTTGAAAAAGCTTGTCGGGGGCCGTTGTTACCTATTCCCGGACAATATGCATGGGGAACAACATTGTTAACCAAAACAGGAACCATCGGGTTAACCAATCCTCTTGCCAATAATGAGGTAATTGCTGCAACAGGAACACTCAATACCAATTTGGACTCCGCTAATTTTTCAACCATTAACCGGGCGTTACGGAATGGGATTTTTGCAACAGCAACGTCATCACGCAGTTTATCAGGAGCCGGTTATTACGGAGCCATGGAGCTTACCGGAAATTTATGTGAACTTACGATCAATTGTTACAATTCACAGGCCGTAACATTTGATGGTTCGCATGGCGATGGAAACCTTGGGCTTACTCAATACAATACGAACTGGCCGCTTGGGATAGGAAGTCATACTACCGGAGGAGGAAGCGGCAGCATTGTTACTGTAGCTTTTGCCTTAAATGCACGTGGTGGTTCTTTTTATTCGGATGCTTCGGCAACACTTAGCGGTGGATACGGGAAAATATCATACCTCATACCCTATATCAATTCCAACAGTACTTACGCTCCCCAGGCTGGTGCCTGCAGTGCTTACCGAACAGAGTATTACGGAATACGTGGCGTGCGTTCACAGTACTAATATTAACTATTCAATCACTTTTTAATCAAACTACTCATGAGCAAAAAAACTGACTGTAATCCAAGAATGCAGGAATGGCATTTTCAGAACAACATTACTCCTGAAGTTTCAGGAACTTTTACGATCACAAATAATATAAACCCAATATTATGATAGTTAAAATACTTGACTTTAATCCTGCTTGCCACGGCCTGCACTTTAAAAATGATTTCTCAACACTCGGGCTCAAAGGGCTGTGTGGCGGTATGAGTTTGTATACCTTTAACTCTTTCAGGCATCGGTTGAATATTCCAACACATAAGCCCATGATTTTTGGAACAGCCGATAACTGTCCGCCTGATTTTTCAAGATTTAAGAATGAAATTTTTGCTTACCAATTTAGTTCGTACGCCAGCATTGGGGAAATATTTTCCTTTCAATTAAATGATACAGATATAACCAATCAGAACAACCGAACATTTTTATCCATTAAAAGAGCAATAGATGCTAATAAATTTGCTTTGGTTGGTTTGAGGTCCGATCATAATTTGCTGGAATCATTGGGTAATGGAAATGCTTTCGGACATCAGGTTTTGTGTTATGGATATGATGATTCAAACAATTCCATTTTTGTTTATGACTCCAATCATCCCGATCTTGAAGTTACGCTGGCTATCGATCCTTCCAACGGGCATTTGGTTCACTCTTCAGGTGATAATTGGATGATTTATTTTATGCAAACAGATTTAGATCAAAATAATCCCAACATCTTCACTGAATTAAGTTTCCCTGCTTATCACGATTTGACCATTTCTCAAGGATTTATTTTTAACAGATTGGCAATTCGTCAACATGAAGGAGTGAGTTATTCCATAAAGATTAAAAATGAAGGGGAGTGGCCGGCCCATTTTCAAAAATTATTGGTTTTTGCCAGAGGACCATTGGGTGAAAACCTCGATGGTATCTTGGGCAAAGAATTATTGATTACCAATTTAAATCCAGGAGAAGAAGTAGAGATTACGCACAATATAACTTCGTTCTCGGAAAGGCCGGGAATGTATGAATTTGGAATTTCCATGCTTACAGAAGAAAACCAGTGGGTTGAAATATACAATCATGCTGCAAGACATTTAGAACGTTTACGATTACAGGTTGTTCCTGCAGGTGCTCTTATGGATTCGGGTTGGAATACGTTACTCGCTGAAATGAAAGGAGCACCTTTTGCAGTGCAGCAACAAAACGGGTTGATTAATTTGTTTGCCGTTACCAACGATGGTAAATTAAACGTTTTGGTTCAGCAAACGGCCGCTGATGACAGTGCATTTGCAGCCGCACAGAAATGGAGTGTTCCGAATACATTGAAGGGTAAATTGACTGGTTTAGTAAACAAAAACAATTGTGTGGAAGTATTTCCTGTATGTGCATCCGAAGCAATGTGCAGGGTTTATCAAAAAAATCCCAATATTACTTCTTTAAGTGAATGGACTGAAATTATTGATATGTATGGACCCAATGAGGTTGTTAATACTCCCAAGGCAGTATTAAATCAGGATGGGCGCATCGAAGTTTTTGCCAGAAACTACCGAAGTGAAATTCAGAAATGCCATCACATGCTTGTTTTAGGGCTTACCCCATGGAGTTTGGGTTGGGAGCAACTGCATGCATCTGTTACATTTGATGGAGAGCTATCGGCTACTTTGGATGGGTCGGGGAGATTGAATGTACTTGGTGTGGATGGTGAAGGAAAACTTTGGAGAAATTTCCAAAGAGAACCGAACTCTGATTATGAAGGATGGCAGATTCTTGAAAACGGTTTGCATGTTAAACCAAACCCGTTGATTTTTACTCATAACGATGGCCGTATGGAAGTTTTTGCATTCGACAGAAATACGGGAATATTGGGGCATAAATGGCAAAATGCGGTTCATCAGCCATTTACTGCTTGTGGATTATTCCGAGCTGCCGGCAGCGAAAATCTGAATCCGGATTTTGGGTTAAACTTCACCAAAGGTAATGATGGATTTATCCATTTAGTGGGCGTTACTCATGATAGCATGATAATGACTTGTTCGCAAAGACCAAGTGGCGATTTTTGGGGCCCTTGGGTAACAAGGGGCGCACATGCTGTGGGGCAGCCCGTATTATGCGGAAGTCCTAGCGGAAGAATTCACATTTTTGCCCAAAACTTAGATCATCAGCTGATTCACAATAGTTATTAGAAACCCGGGTAAAAACTAATTTAAGTCAAACACTCCAATGGTTAAAACCATTGGAGTGTTT
>CALRRW020000216.1:0-3996 GCA_943370695.1 Comamonas sp. lk
GTCCCAGCAGCGCATTTTTATAAGGCTATCTCCTGAATACACTTCTGCCGAAGCAACAATACCATTATCATGGTAAAAAATCCATTTTCCCTCTCGTTTTCCCGCTTTATAAATACCCTCGGACTCTTTCTTTTGATTGTCAAAGAAACTAATCCAATTTCCATCCTTTTCATTCTGAACATAACGTCCATAAGAACTTATGTTACCTTCTAAATGATAAAAAACAAAACTGTCTGTTTTAAGCTGAGCTTTTTTATCCAAAAACTGGCCTTCCATTTGAATCGTATTCTCTTTCTTATAATAATCCCTAACCAATAATTTTTGGTTTGGCCCCCAAATAGCTTTCCTATAATAAACGGCTTCAGAGCTATCACAGATTTCCCACTCTTCATCAAAATAATAAGTAAGTGAATCAGTTGTTTGTGCAAAAATGGATAAAGGGACTAAAAAAAGCAGTGCTATATAAAAACGCTTGATCATACTCGCTCGATCAGTGTTCTGAAAGCCACAAATTTTCCGTCAAAATACTTGCGGGTTTCGGCTTGTAAACCCGGAGCATATTCAGCCTGGTATGTTTCGTAATCAGCCATTGTATTGGCCAAGTATTGGATGACGTAGGTTGTACCGGTTTCGTCATCTTGCCTATCTAAAAGTTTTGAAAAGGAGTAATCAACAAACATTCCGGTTTGCATTACCTGTGGGATATGGGTTTCCTTCATCCAACTCAACCATGCATCATGCGCATCGTCTTCGATGTTTATCGTTACATTGTAAATAATCATGCTGCGAATATAAGTGATAGTCCCGAAGCATCGGGATGAGGGTTAAACGAATTTTTTCGAAATAAAATAGGATTATAACAATTAAAGGAATCGACCGGTAAATCGAGGCATTGGATAACTTTCTCTTTTTACAAAGGGAAAGGTTGTTGTCCAATAATACTTTTTCTTTCGAGTTATCATAAACGGCTTTTTTGAAGTCGTGTTATTATTTAAGGACTTTGAATTACTATCACAGTCCACAAAAGAAGAGTCTTTCGTAGTTTTCTTGTTCATTTGATCGACTTGTTCAGTCTCTGCATTTTTGGGTATTTGGCTATATGCTGTTTTCGCAAAAACGGATAAAAAAAGTGTTGAAACAATTGCTACTATTCGCAATTGTTTTGGAGAGTTTATTTGAGAAACAATACTTGGATTAACTTGATCCGCTGTAAAGCGGCCACACATTTCTTGCGTGTTTTTTGAAGCGTTTCTAATCTCAGCAATGGATTTGTCAGTAAAGTCGTGAACTTCTTTTCTGCAAAGGTCGCAATAGCGCCCATTCAAAGTTGGAATCATCTCTTCCCAATCTTGGTCACAAATGATTGACATGCGAATATTCTTGTCTTTTTTCATAACTGTGGAAACAGTAACAGAAACAAATGGAAAACCGTTAGTTCAGAACATCACCCCTCAATGCCCTGAATCTTTTTCTGACTTCGGCCGTGTAAAAACTTCCCGGGTACGTAGTTAAAAAATCTTCATATAATTTTTGGGCCGCGGTTTTGTCGTTGAGTTTATGTTCGGTAATATCTGCCAACATAAACAAAGCGTTATCACCCAAAATATCGGTTCCGTGTTCTTTTAACAATTGGTTTAAAAAAACAATACTTTGCGTGTAATCACCTTTTTTAGCACTTATTTCGGCACGTTTCATCAATATGTCGTCAGCTAAAGAGTGCCGCGGATATGCGTGTTCAATGCTGTCGAGCAGCAGGATGGCTTCCTTGGGTTTGTTTTGATAGTAGTATAAATCGGCCTTGGCAAAAAGCAATAACGGCTCTTCAATGCTATCCAGCGTATTATCCTGAATCAGCAATGAAAGTTCCATAGCGTTATTGGCAATCAATTGGGTAGTAGCAGTTTTTAACACGTCTAGTTGCGCGCGCGCCCATTCAAATTCACCCATGTAATAACTGAGTCGGGCATTTCTGAATTTAGCTTCCTGTCCGAGCGGATCTTCCTTAAAGTCTTTATCTACTTGTCCGTAAAGCAACATAGCATCCCATTCTTCGCCCTTTAAAACATAGATATCGCCCAGTTCCAGTTTGCAATTTGCCTTAAACTGGTTATCCAGGCGTTGCATGTCAATCAATTCCTGAAACAAGGAAATGGCTTGCGTATAGTTGTTTAAATAATAGGCTTCCAACCTCGCCAAATCGCGCAATACCGTGGCGGTAAAATAATATTTACCAAACTCGGTTAAAAACGAGTTATAATCGGCTTCCAGCAGCTGCAAGTCGGCAACGGTGTATTGTGTGGTATTGATTACTTTTTTGTTGCGCGCGTTGAGTGTTCCCACCCTCGCATTCATGTAATTGGGTTTATCCTTACCAAGTGTAATGATATAATTATACATGCTGGCAGCCTCATCGTAATATTCGTTTTGCAGCGCCAGATTCGCCAGTTGCAAAACCCTCTGTCCTTCTTCTTTATTGCGCTTTTCCATAGCACGCGCTTGCATAAAAGCACTGTTAAAATCCTTGCGTTGCACGTACAGCCAAATGAGCAATTCGCCAAACGTTTCGCTATTGGGATACTCTTTGTATTTTTTAAGTAAAGCGGTTTTGGTTATGTCAAAATCTTCTGTTTTGCCCAAATACAATTGCAAATAACCCTCAATATCTTCCTGCATCATTGGATTGGATTCCAATACATTTAAGTATTCTGTCACCATCTTTTGGGTTTCGTGTTTATCGGCATATAATCTGGCAAGTTCAAAAGAAAACAACAACGGACTATTGCTTTTTTTGCGGGCTATTTCATATGTTTTGATGGCATAATCGGTTTCTCCTCTTTTTTGGAATGCCGAAGCAAGTTCGTGTGCCTGGGTTTCATATCCTGTTAGTTCGGTAAGCAGTTTGTCCCATGTTTTTTGGGCGGCTTCAGCCATATTTTGTTTTTGGTACACATACCCAAGGTCCACTTTAAAGTAATAATTGGAGCTAAACCTGCGCTGTTGTTTTTTGGTAAGCTTTTCAGCATCCTCGAATTTTTTTAAACCGAAATAACAATTGAGCAGGTTTTCGTAGTAATAACCTGAAGTGGGATTTTTGCTTAACAATTTTTCGTAAGCATCAGCTGCTTTATCAAATTCGCTGTTACTGTAATACTGCGCAGCCAGTTGCTCGTCTGTACCCTGGGCCGAGGCAAACGAAACACTAAGCAGAAACAAACCGATGAGCACTTTTACACGCATAGTTGCGAAAATAGACAAACAAATGAAAGCCGTGTATAAACAACGATATTTCTGTGAAATAATTTTATGTTATTTGAATCGTTGAATAGATTACCACATTGAGCACCTTAAAAAAACTAGCATCCCAAACAGCCGTATATGGCCTGAGTCAAATTCTTGGCCGGTTTGTCAATTACCTCCTGGTGCCGCTTTACACCGGGATTTTTGCTCCCGAGGAGTATGGTATTACCATTCTGGTTTATTCGTATGTGACGTTTTTTAATGTGCTGTTAACGTATGGAATGGAAACGGCCTTTTTCCGATTCTCGCAAAAAAGTGATAACCCTCAACAAGTATACAGTACGGCCTTAACTTCTTTGGTGAGCACTTCTGTGTTTTTTGCCCTGTTGTTTTCGGTGGCCTCAAAACCAATAGCCGGTTTGATGCGCATTCCGGAATACCCCGAATTTGTTGTTTATTTTGCCCTTATTATTTCGCTCGATGCTATTAGTGCAGTGCCCTTTGCATACCTGCGCCAGCACAACAAGGCATTCAAATTTGCAGTGGTTAAAAACATCAATATTTTTACCAATATCCTGCTCAATCTTTATTTTTTGGTATTGTGCCCCTGGGCCCAAAACAAACACGGAATCTTGTTGCCGTTTTACAACGGGCATGCTCATATCGGCTACATTTTTATCTCCAATCTGGTTGCCAGCTTTATCACCTTGCCGCTTTTAAGCAAAGAGATTGCCGCCATCCGGGATGCGGCTTTTAATA
>CALRRW020000217.1:0-3987 GCA_943370695.1 Comamonas sp. lk
TCGGCCAATAAAAAAATCATTTCCATCAACCAAAGTGGCATGCAATTAAACCCTGAGTTTGATGCACAAGCCAATATGGAACATGTGTATTTGGAAAAAGGGAAGGCCCTGCGCATGGGCGATTACGAAATTGAATACCGCAAGGATACGAGTGAATGGGTAAACAATTATTACCAGGTTCATTATAAAAAAATCAATCCTAAAACGAACGAAGTAGAGTATGAATTTGATTTGTATCCGAACGCACAAATCAATCCTAAAATGGGCCGGGTAGCCAATCCGGATACGAAACATTATTTATCGCATGACGTGTTCACCTATGTAAGCTCGGTGCCCAAAGAAAAAGGAGAAGCTAAATTTGTCCATCCGCAACTGTATGATGTGGCAGTAGGTGATACCATTTACAGCAACAACGGATATATTATTTTAAAAGCCATCAACTCCAATGTAAAAGAGGGCAAGGTGGATATGGAAAACATGCAGTTGCTCATTGCAGCTGAGTTGGAAGTGCATACACTAGATCAGGTATATAAGGTAACGCCAATGTATGGTATTCAAAACAATTCGGTGGCACAATTTGAGTCGGTATTGGAAGAAGCTAAATTGCGTTTTAAATTTACCAATGTGAATCCAACCAACGGAAAAATCACCATTGAAGTGGCCGAAAAAGATACCTCGGGTGAGTTTATCATCATGAAAGCAATTATGTTTCCATGGATCAATTTGGTGTGGGCCGGAACCATTATTATGGTTGTGGGTTTTGCATTGTCTACGCTCAATCGGTTGAAAAAATTACGTGACGAGAAGAGGAAGGTAATTGGCTAGTTGTTTTTGTATTGAGTAGTTAATTGTGTTAATTTAGGAAAGAAACCAGTTAGATTAAATCGATTTAAACAATAAACGTCAAACAAATAAACGCATGAGCATTCAATCTATCGTTATCATTGGTTCCGGGAATGTGGCAACACATTTGGGCAATGCTTTGAAACACGGTGGGTTTTCGGTAGAAGCTGTTTACAGCAGGGATATTCAAAAAGCAACGGTATTGGCTGGTCAACTGGGTGCCAGTCCTTATGCACAGCTTGATTTATTGCCGGCACATGCCGATTTGTATGTGATTGCGGTAAAAGATTCAGCTATTGAAGAAGTGGCGAATCAGCTTCCGGTGGTTGATGGTTTGGTGGTACATACATCGGGCACCACACCGCTTAGTGTGTTGCAAAAGCACAAACGTGCAGGTGTTTTTTATCCGCTGCAATCGTTGTCAAAAAACACCACGGTTTCCATTCATGATATTCCATTGTTGCTGGAAGCCGCGCAAGCAGATGATTTGACTATACTGGAAACCGTTGCAAAACAATGTGGGGCAACAACGCTCACAGCAACTTCCGAAGACCGCAAAATCGTTCACTTGGCTGCTGTATTTGCCAACAACTTCAGCAATTATTTGTACACCGTTGCCGAACACATTTTGAGCACCAAAGGGATCTCCTTTGATATTTTAAAACCACTCATTGTGGAAACGGCCCGCAAAATACAGGAGCATCATCCCTCGGAGGTGCAAACAGGACCGGCTATTCGCAAGGATGTTCCCACAATGGAAATGCACCTGAAACTCATGGAGCAAATGCCGCAGTACCAAAAAATGTATGAATTATTAAGCGAAGGAATCCAGCAGGATTTATGATTTTTTGATGTGTGATTTGTTAAATCCTTAATGCCATAACGTAAAGAAACCAATCTTGAAACTTCTTAACCAATTACCATATTAACAAATCCACAAAATCCATATCTTTACCCGATGGCAAATTATTTAGCAAAATTACACGATATAAAATGTTTTGTATTTGATGTGGATGGTGTGCTTACCGATGGCATGGTGCTGGCATTGGAGAGTGGCGAGCAAACACGCAGGTTTAATATCAAAGATGGATATGGAATTGAACGAGCATTGCTGGCGGGTTACCATGTAGCCATTATCTCTGGCGGAAACCAGATTGGTGTGCAAAAACGGTTGGCGTTTCTAAAGATTCAACATATTCATTTGGGGGTAAAAGATAAAATTGAGGTGTTTCATAATTTGTGTGCTGAGCTCAGTATTAAGCCCGAAGAAGTATTGTATGTTGGTGATGATTTACCGGATTATGATGTGATGAAACTGGCAGGATTGCCTTGTTGCCCGCAGGACGCCACACAAGAAATAAAAGAAATTTCGTTGTATATATCAGACAAAAACGGTGGAAACGGATGTGTACGTGATGTGATTGAAAGGGTGATGAAAGTACAGGGGAAGTGGCGGAAATTTGAAGGAGAGACGATAAACAACTAGAATAAGTATTAATGATGTTGAGTATGATAAGAGGTTCTTTAGGAGATAAAACTTCGAATTTCGAATTTCGAAATTCAAAGTTATTGTTGCTGATATTTATATGTTTAGGATTTTTTTCAGCAAACGCAAACCGCATTTTAATTCCGATGGATGAGGCTCAAAAAAACCATTTGAAGGCCTATGGGATTGCTTTTTGGGAACTCAAACGTGATGCCGATGTAGATTGGTTGCTCAATTACCGGGATGGCAGTTTTATGCTGGTGTTTAGCGAAGCAGCCGAAAAAGAATGCCGTATCAGGGGTGTGAGTTACGAGGTTATCAGCGAAGGGCAAACCACCCAGATATTGCAGGAAATAGCCAAACCCGAAGTGAATATGGAACTGGTGAAGTTGCACAAGGCTCCCAAAATTGCAGTGTATTCGCCTAAAACCAAACAACCCTGGGATGATGCGGTAACACTGGTGTTAACCTATGCCGAAATTCCATATGAAGTGGTATTTGATGATGAAGTGCTTGACGGGAAATTGCCAATGTATGACTGGCTCCATTTGCACCACGAAGATTTTACAGGACAATACGGGAAGTTTTATGCAAACTTTGCCAATGCAGCATGGTATCAGGCAGAGGTAAAAGAGGCCGAAGCAACCGCTGCCAAACACGGGTATAAAAAAGTATCGGAACTCAAACTGGCTGTAGCCAAAAAAATAAGGGACTTTACAATGGGTGGTGGTTTTTTGTTTGCCATGTGTTCGGCCACGGACAGTTACGATATAGCCCTGGCTGCTGATGGTGTGGATATTTGCGAAGTGATGTTTGACGGAGACCCTGCAGATCCCCAGGCCGATGCCAAACTGAATTTTGAAAACACATTTGCATTCAAAGATTTCAGGTTAATCATGAATCCTTATGTGTATGAGTATTCCTACATTGATGCCACACCCGATACACGAGCAGTGAATGAGGCCAACGATGTGTTTACCTTGTTTGAGTTTTCGGCCAAATGGGACGTGGTTCCAACCATGCTTTGCCAAAATCACACACAGGTAGTAAAAGGTTTTTTCGGACAAACCACTGCATTCAGAAAACAGTTTATTAAAAGCGATGTGCTGATTATGGGTGAGAGTAAATCACTCGGGGAGGCCCGGTATATTCATGGCACAACAGGTAAAGGAACCTGGACGTTTTATGGCGGACATGATCCGGAAGATTACCAGCATCAGGTGGGAGAGCCACCCACAGATTTAGCGTTGCACCCCAATTCCCCGGGTTACCGGTTGATTCTCAACAATATTTTGTTTCCATCCGCCAAGAAGAAAAAAATGAAGACATAAGTTGTTGATACGTGAATAGCTAGTGTTTTGATTTATGTTTATTTAGAGGTATGTTGTGACCTTATTTAACATACATCTTAACATTCAACTATGAAACAACAATTAACCGTGCTTATCGTTTTGGTAAGTATTTGCTTTTTATCTTCTTGCGAAAAGGACGACACGAATGCGGGAACAACTACTTCAACTACCGCTACCACGGCCACAACAGCTACAACAGCTACTACTGCCAGTACAAGTTCAACAGCAACAACAGCCAGTACAAGCACCACGGCTTCAACAGCTAGTACCAGTACTACTGCAAGTACAGCCAGTACAAGCACAACC
>CALRRW020000218.1:0-3985 GCA_943370695.1 Comamonas sp. lk
ATCAGATTTCAATTACCGATAAATTGGTTCCTCAAATTGGTGAAGCAGCCTTGTTGGGTATTCATGAAGGGAACGGTCAACTTGTGGATGATCAGATTTATGCAGTTATTAAGTTCAAAGACCAGGCAGCCATTGCTACCATTTTTGATTCTTACACACAAGCCATCGAAAAAAGGGGAGAGGCAGATTATAAAGCAACCATATATAACGGAAACATCATTCAAAAGCTCCCGTTGGGTAATGTTTGGAAGTTGTTTTACGGTCACCTGTTTGAGCATTTGCAATCACCTTATTACACCATTAAAAACGATATGGTGATAATGGCCAATACCGAAATGACACTAAAACTCATGCTGGATGAAGTGAATGGAGGAAGCTCACTTGGCGCCAATAAATCATACCAGGATCACCAAAAGCATGCTTCTGCATCAAGCAATGTGAACCTGTTTTTAAGCCCCGGAAAGAGTTTTCAGCTACCCAATATTTTTGCCAATGAAACATTTATCAGCGCTATTAACCGGTATGCATACGATATCAAGAAGTTTGAATTTATGGAGGTTCAATATTCCAACTCCGCCAACAATTCTTTCTACACCAAGGTAAATATTAAGTTTAACCCATCCTTTAAGGAAGAAACAAAAGTGCTGTGGTCGGTAAAACTCGATACTACTTTTGAAATGCAGCCCGCGTTGGTATACAACAGCGAACTCAAACAAAAGGTTATCATTGTTCAGGATGTGATGAACACTGTTTATTACATCAATAATGCCGGGCAAATACTGTGGAAGTCGAAGTTATCCGGCAAAATTAACAGCCAGATATTTGAAGTTGACCCTACCGGAACAGGAGATATTCATTATTTGTTCAGCACCAATAAACAAGTGTGTTTGGTTACCAGCAAAGGCGTTAATATTTACGGATACCCGGTTCGATTACCCGGTACCGCCACTGCCGGAATTAACTTGTTTGATTTTTATGGGGATAGCACGTTCCAGTATTTTGTGCCGCTCGATAACAATAAAATAATGGGTTATTCATTAACCGGAAAGCCCATTCAAGGATGGAATCCCAAAAGTGTTGAGTCGAAAATTACAACCCGCCTGGGAGGTTTTGTGTTGGGTACGGGAGCCTATATTTGCGGAACAGCCAGCAATGGAAAATTGCTCATGTATGGCTTAACACCCTTACTGGATATACCAACCATTGATGTTTCCGTAAGTGCTATGTATCCTTCCTATGTATTTTCAAATGATACATCCACAGTTACCATTTGGGTTACCGATTCGGCCGGACAATCGGTTGAATTAAGCATCAATAGTTCATTGCTTGTGTCGCAAAAACAATCCATCGCAACATCCCTTTCCGATAAATACCATTACCTCTTGGCTTCAGGTGGGAATTATGTTTCGCTGGCCGCATTTAAAGAAGGATTTAACGTGGTAAAAGCCGATGGGCAAAAGCTTTTTTCAAAAACCTACCAGGATTCGTTAACCACCCTGCCGTTTTTCGTCTATACGCACGACCATGTTCCAATGGTTGGCTATACCGAAACCCAATCGGAAAAAATACATTTGGTTGATTTAAAAGGAAATGAATATCCTTCCTTTCCAATTCAAGGAACCACGCCATTTATACTAGGAGATGTTCTTTTAAATAATGCCAACTATTTAATTTGCGGTAACAAAACAAATAATCTCCTTTTATACAGATTAAAATAGATTCAAAACCATATATTCGTTTCGTCCAACAATTCTTATGAAGAAGCAATATCTACTCGTTTTGGTTTTTAGTGTTTTTACAATGCTATTATCCTCGTGTTTAAAAGACACACTTGATGAATTAAAAAGTATTAAAGGAGTTAAGGCCAGTCCTTCTTTTTCGGCACCCTTAATCAATGTATCGGTGGGGATGAAGGAAATTTACGAGTCTTATTCTCAAAATGCGATAACCCGGGAAGACCCGGATGGGATGATTGTATTTGTGTTTCAAACACAAAAAACAGTGAAACCCGATCAATATGTAAGCATACCTGCAGCACCCCCATTTGACTTTGACTTGCAAATGACACTTCCTATGATAGCCCTTTTTGAGGCTACCGGAGGCTTTGATTTGCCATTAAGCGATAGCATCAATTTACCAACAACCAATGGTGAAGAGATAAGCCTCATTAATGTAAAAAGCGGTGTGTTTTCATTAACTTTTGTGAATGAGTTTAAACATGATATTGTTGTTACCGTAAATTATCCTACCATTTCTAAAAATGGAGTTCCCATTTCAGAAGTGATTAATATGCCTTACGAGGCCAGTAATTCGCCAAAAACAGTTACCAGAGAAATTAACTTGAAAGACTACGATGTTGATTTTACCAATAATGGAGTTTCTTACAATACGTTGCCATTCTCTTACCAGGTTTCGATGACAAGAATTCCAACCAATTCTACATCAACATCAGAAAAATTCAGTGTTACCCAAAACTTTCAGATAGAGAGTTATAATATTATCAAAGGATACATGGGGCGTTTCGAAATTTTGAATACTGCGGAAGAACAAGAAATGGACTTGTTTGGTAATTCAATTGCAGGACAAATTTTCATCAATGACCCAAGGTTAACAATTAAACTATACAATTCATTTGGGTTACCCGTTACAGGAAAAATCACCAATCTGAGGGTAATCGATCAAAACAACGTTCCTTTTGTTGTGCAAATTAATCCTTTCCAGGATACCTTCTCATTTGCACACCCTGCCAATCCGGGTGAAATAGCTGTGAGCGAATTTAAAATCGATAAAAACAATTCAAATATTGATGATGCCATAAATTCAAAACCAAAGTACATTAAGTTTAACATGGTTTTTGATGCAAACTATCGCGAAGAGAAACAAACTAACTTCTTGGTAGATACTGCAGAATTTAAAGTTGACTTTAATTCGGAAGTTCCGTTTGACCTTAAAATTATTGATTACGTTGCCCTTCAAAAACAATCGAACAACTCATTTAGTGCATTGCCATCCACAATAGAAAGTGTTGCATTGGATGTGAAAATCGAAAACTCTTTACCCTTTGATTTGGCAGCTCAAATGGTGTTTTCCCGCGATTCAATTTCACCCGGAGGCGATACCATCAATGTTGCAATCGACAGTTTGTTTGCTACCGAATTGTTAATTCAGGGCGCAGCAGTTGATGCAAACGGCCTTGTACTAGCACCTACTACCAGCTACAAAACAATTAATTTGCCTTTAGACAGGTACACTCAAATACAATCTGCCCCTTTTAATTTACTAAGAATGCACGCCAATTCTTCACAGTTTAATGGCTCCCCCGGTTTCGTAAAAGTATTCACCACCCAAAAGTTGAATATGAAAATAGGAGGAGATGTTAAGCTATCGATTAAAAGTAAAAGCAATTGAGGTTTATGAAACACAAACTACTATTTATATTTACGTTCATTGGTTTGGCCGGAGTGGCTCAGGCTCAGCCTGATTTTACATTGCCATCTCTCCGAAATACATATCAGTCTACTTATATCAATCCCGCTTTTAAGTCAAAGTATAAAGTAAGTATTGGTATACCGGTTTTATCAAGCCTTTATATTAATAACACCCGTTCAGGATTTACCCTTAAGGATGTTACCGAAAGTATTGATGATTCATCTTACCTTGATTTGAATAAATTTTGTGAAAAAATTGATGGTGATGCTATTGCCGTTACCACCATTTCAAATGCAGATGTATTTCACATAAGTTTTCCTGTAGGCAAATTCCAGATGAGCTTTAACAGTACGTTGAAAGTGCAAACAACACAGGCTATCAGCAAGGATTTTATTGGATTTGTGGTGAATGGAAACTCACATTTTAAGGGGCAAACGGCTGATTTTAAAGCCTTCGATATCAGCAGCATTAATTATGTTGAAAATGGGTTTTCACTTGCACGCAAGTTTGGGAAATTATCTGTGGGTGTAAGGGCTAAATATTTAATCGGGTTGGC
>CALRRW020000219.1:0-3983 GCA_943370695.1 Comamonas sp. lk
AATCCATTATCGATAATCAATCCTTTTTTGGCAAACACCAAACCCAATCCCTGGCATAAGGCTCCCAATATTGCATACACAATTCCTTTGGTAAATTCTTGTTTGGTTACAGTAGCTTTTTGTTTGGCCGAGGTTATCTGGATAAACCAAATAATGCCCGAAATGGAAATTGCCATTCCAAACAATCCCATCGTATTGAGTTGTTCGCCCAATACCAAGTACCCACCGAAAAGAGCCGCACCCGGAGCGAATGTATTAAACAAACTGGCACGGCTGCTGCCAAGCATTTTAAAAGCGGTAAAGGCAAAAAAATCACCAATGCCCAGCCCCACAATTCCGGAAATGCCTAACCAAATCCAATGTTCGGGAAGTGGAACAGTAAACAATAAAACCGGATTTATTTGAATCCACACACAGGTGATAACCGTTAACAATACGGCAGCAAATAATAACCGTACGCGGTTAACCGATTTGGGCGAATACAATGCGGAGGCACGGGTAAATGCAAATGTCCCCACTGTCCAGCACACCAATGTTATAAAAGCCGCCAACAATCCTAACGACTCTTTCATCTCAAACGGTATTCATCTGTCATATCCGGAACTTCAATATTGTTGAGACCCATTTCTTCCAACGTTACTTTCATGGCTTCTAAGTTTTTTTCATCACCGTGTACCAAAAACAGTTGTTTCAACTTTTCAGGTTCGCATGCTTTGATATACTCGAGGATTTCACCTTTCCCAGGATGCGAACTAAACACATCGGTTGATTTAATAGATGCATGAATTACATATTCCCGTCCTTTGATGCGGATTGTTTTTTGCCCCTGCAACAGCCTGTACCCAAGTGTTCCTTCGGCACAATACCCGGCAATTAAAATGGTACTGAATGGGTTTTGAATATTATTTTTTACGTGCTCCTGTATCCTTCCGCCTTCTACCATTCCTGCTGCCGAAACAATGATACACGAGTCAGCATACTGCATCAATTGCTCGTGCTCGCTGTAATCATCAATCCAGTGCAAGCCTTCAAAGTCAAATAAACTTTTGTATTCCTTTAAAAACTGTGTGGCTTCTTTATTAAGCAATTCAGGATGTTGTTCGTACACATGCGTAGTTTTAATGGCAAGCGGACTATCCACAAAAACTTTAACACCCGGCAATAATCCTTTTTGTGCCAATCGATTCAGCACATGCACAATGGATTGCGTACGTCCCACACTGAATGCCGGAATAATCAATCGCCCCCTTACTCTTATCACTGTGTCTTCAATAAACTTCATCAACTCTTCTTCGGCAGGTAAAGTTGCCGTATGTATGCGTCCCCCGTATGTTGTCTCGGTTATTAAATAATCAATATTTTTCATGGGAACAGGCACTCCTATCAGTTCGGCATTGCCTCTTCCCAAATCACCTGTAAAACCAATACGTTTGCGCGTCTCTCCTTCTTTTACTTCAATGACCACACTGGCGGCCCCGAGTAAATGTCCTGCCTCAATCAACTCAATGGATACATGCTCATTTACAGAAAACGGTTTGTTAAAATGCCAGGTTACCATTCTGTCCATCATCAGTTCAACCTGGCGGTCAAAATAAATAGGCTTGGCAATGAGGTGGCGTTTGTTAATCCTTGCCCGGGCCAATCGGCTTTTGTATTCCTGCAACTGAATATTGGCACTGTCAAACAATAAAAACTTGGTAAGCTCCGAAGTAGCCGGAGTGCAAATAATCTTTCCCTGATATCCCCTATCCACCAGTGCAGGCAAATTACCTGAGTGATCAATATGGGCATGTGTTAAAATAACCAAATCAATATCCTGTGGCTTGAACGGGAAATCAAACGCGTCTTCCGTGAGTTCTCGTTTTTGCTCGTAATTCATCCCACAATCCACCAATATATTATAGCCATTATCCAAGGTAAGCATATGCATACTTCCCGTTACCTGTTTCGCTGCTCCCCAAAAAGTTAATTTCATTTATCGCTGTATGTTCTGTTAAGTCGTTAATTATTCGCGCAAAAGTCCGCTATTCTGCACAATATTCATAATTTCGTGTCATGCAGGTTCACCTTTTAAACAAAAACAACTCATTACTCTTACAGTTTGTGGCCGAACTAAGGGATATACGCATACAAACAGATCGTGCCCGCTTTCGCAAAAACATTGAACGCATCGGCCAGATAATGGCTTACGAAATCAGCAAAACACTTGACTGGAAAGAAATAGAGATAACAACTCCGCTTGGCAAACATGTGTCTACCCAGCTGGCCGAACAACCTGTTTTGGCAACCATTTTAAGGGCAGGCTTATCCATGCACCAGGGTTTGCTGGAATTTTTCGACCATGCTGACTGTGCTTTTATTTCGGCCTACCGCAAGCACCTCCCCGATTCACACCAATTTGATATTGTGGTTGAATACTTAGCCTGTCCCGATATTGAAAACAAAACCCTCCTGTTAATTGATCCCATGCTGGCCACCGGCCAATCTATTGAACTTACATACCAGGCTATTTTAAAACGGGGTACCCCCAAACAACTGCATATAGTTAGTTTAATTGGCAGTACCGATGGGGTAAATTACCTGAAAGAAAAATTACCTCATGCAACGTTATGGCTTGCCGATATTGATGATACACTCAATGAAGATGGGTATATTGTACCCGGATTAGGGGATGCCGGAGATTTAAGTTTTGGCGAAAAATTATAATCGAAAAAGATTGAGGATTGAACCACACTCCCGAAATTTCTCCCGACCCGACCAACCTCATCAACACAACTAACCAATTACCAATGAGAATACTATTTATAACCATACTTTTTGCCAAAGTCAGCTTCGCACAAACCATTAAACTGGTGGACCGTAACTGGATTTCGGCCATGAGCCAAAACAATAGCGACACCACTTATGTAATTAATTTTTGGGCAACCTGGTGCAAACCTTGCGTGGAAGAAATACCCTATTTTGAACAACTCAGTCAAACCTATAAGGACCAGAAAGTAAAAGTGATACTGGTAAGTTGTGACTTTAAAAAAGACCTAACCAAACGAGTGATGCCGTTTGTTAAAAACAAAAAACTAACCTCACAGGTTGTATTGATGAATGAAACGGATCCCAATAACTGGATAGAAAGAGTGGACAGCAAATTTACAGGAGCCATTCCCGCAACATTAATCATCAATGGGAAAAAAGATTTTCGTTATTTTAAAGAAGGTGAAACCACTTTTAAAGAACTCAACTCAGTTGTTAAATCCATTATTGAACCCTGAAAATTAAGTCCGTTAAACTAAAAGGATATCAAACAATCTTACCTGTTCCGCTAAGCCATTAACAACATTTTATACCTTCATAAACCAATACATACATGAAAACGCTGTTTACAACCACCCTTATTGCATTTTTTATCATCAGCACGGCCTTTGTTGATGATGTCAAAACCGGCTATGCAGTGGGCGATGCCGCAATTGATTTTAAACTTAAAAACATCGATGAAAAATTTGTTTCGCTTGCCGACTATAAAGATGCCAAAGGTTATATTGTTGTTTTCACCTGCAACCACTGCCCTTTTGCGCAAGCCTATGAACAACGGATTATCAACCTTCACAAAAAATATGCGTCAAGAGGATTTCCGGTAGTGGCCATCAATCCAAACGATAAGGACCGCTCTCCGGAAGATTCGTATGCAAAAATGCAAGAGCGTGCAAAGGATAAAAAATACCCATTTGCTTATTTGTATGATGAAACCCAGGAAATAGCCAAAGCATATGGAGCAACCCGCACTCCGCATATATATTTACTGCAGCGCAAAAACAATGTAAACACTGTTGTTTACATCGGTGCCATTGATGACAATAGCGAAGATGCAAAAGCAGTAACCAAAACATATTTAGCTGACGCAATTGATGCTTTATTGGTTGACAAACCGATTGAATTAGCTTCAACCAAAGCTATTGGCTGTACCATTAAATGGAAAAAAACTCAATAAG
>CALRRW020000220.1:0-3982 GCA_943370695.1 Comamonas sp. lk
GGCAAAACAATATTCCCAGCACCCAGCCTAAGCATATTGAACAGTATAGTTTTAACAACCTCAGCAAACAAATGGCGGAAGTATTAAACCGCATTTCGAAATAGCTACTTAGAAACCAAACAAGCCAACACCTAAACCAAAATGAGCCCAGTTATTAAAGTACACGATCGTTTTTTCGAACCTTTTATCCTATCGGACGCGATTGAAAAACGTGTAAAACAAATGGCTGCTGAAATCAGCGCAACATATGAAGATAAAAACCCTTTGTTTTTGGCTGTGCTCAATGGTGCGTTTATCCTGGCTGCCGACTTGTTGCGGGAAATCAATTTTCAGAGTGAAATTTCGTTTGTTAAAATATCGAGTTACGAGGGTACCCAAAGTACCGAGAATATCAAGGAACTTATTGGCTTTACCGAAAACCTGCGTGGCCGCCATGTAATCATTGTTGAGGACATTATTGATACCGGGTTGAGCATGCAACATATCCTCAAACAAGTAAATTCACACAGTCCTGCATCCATAAAAATAGCAACCCTCCTGCTGAAACGTGAAGCACTGCAATACCCTATTGAAGCGGATTATATCGGATTTGACATTGAGCAGAAATTTGTACTGGGTTATGGTTTGGATTATGACGGGTTGGGCCGAAACCTGCGGCATATTTTTGTGGAGAAAAGACCATAGTTGATAGACCATAGTCGATAGACCATAGTCCATAGAGCATAGTCCATAGACCGTAGTCGATAGTCCATAGACCACAGAACATAGTTGATAGGTATAGCTTGAATAAGCAACGGAGCATCATTTTGAGGCCCGAACGTCATGCACCAAACCTCAAACGTCTAAGATCAAACGACAAACCCTAAACTACCAATCAGCCCTTTCCTAAACAAAGTCATAACAAGAATGCGCCTGCTTTCGGCAAAAAAATGCTTAATTCGCACTTTATCTAACCTTTTAAACGAACCAACACATGTTAAACATTGTACTTTTTGGACCTCCGGGTGCCGGCAAAGGAACACAGTCGGCCAAATTAATTGATACTTACGGATTGGTTCACCTTTCCACGGGCGATATTTTCAGGGCAAACATTAAAGGAGGAACGGAGTTGGGCAACCTGGCAAAAAGTTTTATGGACAAGGGACAATTGGTTCCGGATGAAGTAACAATAGGTATGCTGGCAGGTGAGGTTAACAATAACCCCAATGCAAAAGGTTTTATTTTTGATGGCTTTCCACGCACAAAGGCACAAGCGCAAGCGTTGGATAATTTGCTGGAGTCAAAAGGAACACCCATCACCATGATGTTGGCCTTGGAAGTTGAAGAAGAAGAATTACGCAAACGTTTACTGCTGCGCGGAAAAGACAGCGGCCGTGCCGATGACCAGGACCCCACAGTTATCCAAAAACGAATTGATGTATACAATGGCGAAACAATGCCGGTAAAAGATTACTACACCGCACAGGGCAAATACAAAGGCATTAATGGAATTGGAGAAATTGAAACAATCTTTAATGAACTTTGCACCGCAATTGGTGGAAAATGAAGAAATGAGCAAGGGATAAAGGAGTAGATGAGTAAAGAGGGATTATTTTTAACCCATTTACTCATTATAACTTTCACTCATTTACTCATTATAAAACAAAACTATATCTTAAAAACACATGGCTGAATCGAACTTTGTTGACTACGTAAAAATTTGTTGCCGCTCGGGTAAGGGGGGAAAAGGCGCAATGCATTTTTTGCGCGATAAACGCACAGCTATGGGAGGCCCGGATGGTGGCGATGGTGGTCGCGGGGGAAACATTATTGTGCGCGGAAGTTCACAACAATGGACGCTCCTTCACTTAAAATACCGCAAACATATTATTGCCGAACCGGGTGAAAATGGTCGCGGAGCCAACCAACATGGTAAAGATGGTAAAGATGATTATTTGGAAGTACCATTGGGCACTGTTGCCAAAGATGCCGAAACCGGGGAAATCATGTTTGAAATTACGGAAGAGGGTCAAGAAGAGGTGATTTTATATGGAGGCCGTGGCGGACAGGGAAATGCTCATTACAAAACGGCAACCAACCAAAGTCCGCGTAACTCACAACCGGGTGAACCGGGTAAGGAAGAGTGGAAAATCCTGGAATTAAAAGTATTGGCAGATGTTGGTTTGGTCGGATTTCCGAATGCGGGAAAATCTACTTTGCTAAGTGTGGTGAGTGCCGCAAAACCTGAAATTGCTGATTATCCGTTCACTACATTGGTACCCAATTTGGGTATTGTTGAATACCGCGATTACAAGAGTTTTGTGATGGCCGATATTCCGGGAATTATTGAAGGAGCGCACGAAGGAAAAGGTTTGGGAACACGTTTCTTACGCCATATTGAACGGAATGCAACATTGTTGTTTCTAGTACCGGCCGATAGCGACAATATCAAAGAAGAATATAAAATTTTGGTAAAGGAACTTAAACTTTACAACCCTGAATTGCTGGACAAAAAACGCTTACTGGTTATCAGCAAAAGCGATATGCTGGATGATGAGTTGATGGCCGCCATGAAAAAAGAATTACCGCGCGTACCGCATATGTTTATCAGCTCAGCAACAGGATACAATATTACCCAGTTGAAAGATAAATTGTGGGAGATGATTAATGAATGATGAAGACGTTAATTATGGCGTTATGTTGATTATGTTCTGATCTCTCTAATATACATAATTAACACACTCAACATAATTAACACGTTAACACAATTAACACATTCAACAACATTTGCTTTAGTGCCCCAAAAACTTATTTTTGCTCAATCTATTAACTAATCGTTCCCGCAGGGGAAGCATAACATAACTATAAACATGGCCGATTTTGAATTAGTAATGCCCAAAATGGGTGAGAGTATTGCCGAAGCAACCATTATTAAATGGACAAAAAACGAAGGTGATGCGATTGCCGCTGATGAAACAGTTTTAGAAATTGCAACCGACAAGGTGGATTCTGAAGTGCCTTCTCCTAAAGGCGGTGTGCTCAAAAAACTATTGTTTAAGGAGGGTGATGTTGTTGCAGTAGGCGCAGTCATTGCCATTATAGCCATGGAAGGAAGTGCGGCAAGCGCACCGGCTCCAAAAGCCGAAGCTACTCCGGAAATCAAAGCTGCTGTTGTTGACCTTGAAAAAACAATTGCCGTTGCCACCAATACGGCAAGCAATGCAGGTGGTGCCCGTTTTTACTCTCCTCTGGTATTAAATATTGCCAAGGAAGAAAATGTGAGCATGACCGAACTGGAAACAATTGCCGGAACGGGAAATGAAGGTCGTGTTACCAAAAAAGATATTTTAGCCCACGTACAAAACAGAGGCAATGCACCTGCAGCACAACCAAGTGCACCATCAGCGAAACCTGCCGAAGTAAAAGCAGCTGCTCCTTCGGCTCCGGCTGTACACCAGGGACCAAAAGTTACCCTGATGCCGGGTGATGAAATTATTGAAATGGACCGCATGCGCAAACTGATTGCCGACCATATGGTGATGAGCAAGCATGTTTCACCACACGTAACTTCGTTTGTGGAAGCGGATGTAACCAATATGGTAAACTGGCGCGAAAAAGCGAAAAAAGTATACGAAAAACGCGAAGGCGAAAAAATCACTTTCACTCCTATGTTTGTGGAGTGCGTGGTAAAAGCCATCAAAGATTTCCCGATGATTAATATTGCGGTTGACGGTCAAAACATTGTGAAACGCAAAAACATCAATGTGGGAATGGCAGCAGCATTGCCTAGCGGAAACTTAATTGTTCCGGTTATTAAAAATGCCGATAATATGAACCTGATTGGATTAACCAAAACTGTAAATGATTTGGCTAACCGCTCACGTTCAAACAAACTTGCACCGGATGAAATCCAGGGTGGTACTTTTACGCTAACCAATGTGGGGGGATTTGGAAATGTAATGGGTACGCCTATTATCAACCAACCGCAGGTGGCTATTATGGC
>CALRRW020000221.1:0-3979 GCA_943370695.1 Comamonas sp. lk
TGTGATAAATTTTGAGATAAATGTAACAGAAAAATTTATTTTCGCCCCACTCCATTCAATATTTAATATATGAAAACTGTTGATTCAATAAACTTTGCAGGAAAAAAAGCGCTTATCCGTGTTGATTTTAATGTTCCATTAGATAAAAAAACATTAGAAATTACAGATGATGCCCGTATCAAAGCGGCTGTTCCAACCATCAAAAAAATATTAGCTGATGGAGGTGCAATTGTATTAATGTCACACCTTGGCCGTCCGCTTAAAAAATTAAACGAAGACGGAACCGTTGATATAGCAAAACATACCTTAAAAAATGTAGCGAACAGGGTGGGCGAATTAACCGGAGTAACCATAAAATTTGCAGCCGATTGTATTGGAGCAGATGCAAAAGCCTTGGCCGACTCATTAAAACCAGGCGAAATTTTGTTGCTTGAAAATCTACGTTTTCACAAAGAAGAAGAAAAAGGTGATGTAGCATTTGCAGAGAAACTATCGACATACGGAGATGTGTATGTGAACGATGCATTCGGAACTGCACACCGTGCGCACGCCAGTACAGCAGTTATTGCAAGGTTTTTCCCTGAGGCAAAATGTTTTGGTTATGTAATGGCTAAAGAAATAGCAAACGCAGAAAAACTCATGAACAATGCGGAGCGACCATTTACTGCCATTACAGGCGGAGCTAAGGTTTCGGACAAACTGTTGATCCTGGAAAACTTAATTAACACCGTTGATAATTTAATTATCGGTGGCGGAATGGCCTATACTTTTTTAAAATCAATGGGCTACGAAATTGGCTCATCCTTATGCGAAGATGATCGTTTGGAACTCTGCCAACAGCTCATGAAAAAAGCAGAAGCCAAAGGTGTTAAGTTGATGTTACCGATGGATTCCGTAGTGGCAGATGCCTTCAGCAACGATGCCAACCATAAAATTTGTGACAATAAACTTATTGAAAAAGGCTGGATGGGATTGGATATCGGACCTGTGGCCACAGTAGATTTTAGTGCCACCATTAAAAATTCAAAAACCATTTTATGGAACGGACCAATGGGTGTTTTTGAAATGAGCAACTACGAAAAAGGAACCAAAGGTGTTGCTGATGCAGTAGTTGAAGCGACAAAAAACGGTGCTTTCAGTTTAATAGGTGGTGGCGATAGCGCAGCGGCAGTGGCTAAGTTTGGCTACGAAAACAACGTGAGTTATGTATCCACAGGTGGTGGTGCATTGCTTGAATATTTTGAAGGCAAAGAGTTGCCGGGAATTAAAGCCATCAATGACTAAATTCGAATATCCATTCGAAAAATGTACACAAACACTAATTCAACTTTTTAAATGAGGGCAACAGCAGTAAAATATAGTTACGCGATATTGTGGGCCACATTTATCCTGTTTGCCACAATAGCCAACACGCAAACGCTGGAAGAGTTATCCTTAAAGAGTTTGTTTGAATACGACAAACCTATCCATATGTTATTGTTTGGTATTCAAGCATGGCTAATGATTAATGCCAAATTCAGTACCATATACAAATCATACAAAGCGGTTGTTATTTGGTGTTGCGTACTTTCAGCTACCTATGGTTTTTTTATCGAAATTTTGCAGGAGCAACTCACTACCTCGCGCACCTTTGATTATTATGATATTATTGCAGATGCCATTGGATGCCTGATTGTGTGTATTTGGTTTTTGCAAAAACGTAAGGCATTTGGAGGATTGAGTTAATTGTGGTAATTATGTTGAATAAGTTAATTGCGCAGAAAATCTGTGGTCTTCAAATACTTTCTGCATCTCTGTGTTAAAAGAATAATTATAAAGAATATGAAATTACTATCAGGAAAAACGGCTTTGGTAACCGGAGCCACCCGTGGAATTGGAAAAGGCATTGCCCTAAAACTGGCTAATGAGGGTGCAAACATTGCATTTACATTTGTAAGCTCGGTAGAAAAAGCAAAAATATTTGAAGAGGAACTTACTGCTTTAGGCATTAAAGCTAAAGGGTATCAAAGCAACGCATCAGAATTTGCTGCTGCCGAAATATTAATTGACAGTATTGTAAAAGAATTTGGCAGCATAGATGTTGTGGTAAATAACGCAGGTATTACACGTGATAATTTAATGATGCGGATGACGGAACAAATGTGGGACGAAGTAATGGATACCAATTTGAAATCGGCATTTGCAATTACCAAAGCGGTGCAGCGCCCGATGATGAAAGCGCGAAGTGGTTCTATTATTAATATTACTTCGGTAGTAGGAATTACAGGCAATGCGGGACAGGCAAATTATGCTGCATCCAAAGCGGGCATGATTGGTTTAACCAAATCGGTAGCAAAAGAATTGGGGTCGCGAAATATTCGCTGCAATGCCATTGCACCCGGTTTTATTGAAACTGAAATGACGGAAGCATTACCGGAAGAAACACGCAAGGAATGGTGTGAAGGTATTGCCTTAAAACGTGGCGGTAGCCCCGAAGATGTTGCCAATGCAGTATTGTTTTTAGCCTCCGATATGAGTGCTTACGTAAGCGGACAAACAATCAATGTTTGTGGTGGCATGGTGATGTAAAAACGCAAGGGGTTAGTGATTGGGGGATGGTTCTTCTGGCCTCTCATCACAAACCTATATTAAATTCTAAATTTCCTTATTGGTTAGCAAAAGTATGTTTCTAATCCTGACCGTTAACCGCTAATCCCTAAAAATTGAGTTTCACAGCCGAATATTCTCTATGGTTCACCTTACTTTGCCTGCTCTTAGCCGGTGCCGGGAGTTGGTTTTTGTATCGTCACAATCCGCTGGAATTAAACGGGAAGTATGGCAAGATTGCGCGGTGGGGACTGATTGCATTCCGGTTTCTTTCACTGTTTATCATTGCATTTTTATTGCTGGGTCCGTTGATGAAAATCACAACCAACCGCACCGAAAAGCCTTTGGTAATATTGGCAATTGATGGCTCACAATCTATTGTGGCCAATAAAGATTCTGCATTTTACCGCACACAGTTTGTTGCGGGTGTTAAACAGCTTGAGCAAAATTTAGCCGATAAGTATGAGGTGAAAACATATACCATTGGTAAAAATGTTACAGCGAATTTTGATGGCGGTTTCAACGAAAGACAAACAAACCTATCGGGCCTGTTTGATGAACTCAAAAACAATTACAGCCATCAAAATTTAGGAGCTGTTGTTGCAGCAACAGATGGTTTATACAACGAAGGAAGCAATCCTGTGTATGCTGCCAGGGATTTGCACACACCGGTTTATACAGTTGCATTGGGTGATACTGTTCAGCAAAAAGATGTGCTGATTAAGCAAGTAAAGTATAACCAATTGGTTTACGCTGGTAACTTATTTCCTTTGCAAATTGATGTAAGTGCTTTTGGTTATAATGGTAAACAAACAAGGCTGAGCATTTCTCATCAGAACCAAACGGTGTTTGCGCAAAACATAACCATCAACAATGCCAATTTTTTTCAATCCATTCCAGTTTCGCTTGAAGCAAAACAACCGGGCACACAACATTATATTGTAACCATCAGCTCCCTTGCGGGTGAAGTTTCCGTGGCTAATAATCGCTTTGATGTGTTTATAAACGTAATTGACGGCAAGCAAAAAATTGCCCTGATATCACTTGCTCCTCACCCTGATATTGCTGCTTATAAACAAAGTGTTGAGCAAAACGAAAACTACAGTATTAAAGCCTTTCCTTACGATAAAATTTCACCAAACGAACTCAAGGATTACAGTTTGGTTATTTTCCATCAGTTGCCGGGAGTGAGAGGTGAGGGCGTCAATTTGGTTAAGGCTGTTAAACAACAAAACCTTCCGGTATTATATGTATTAGGCGCTCAAACAGGATTGGTTAACTTAAATGCAAACGAACCGGCTATCACCATTAGTGGGGCCCGTAATATGGTAAATGAAGTAACAGCCGGAGCCCAGCCAGCATTTGCCTTATTTACGATGGGTGATGACGAATT
>CALRRW020000222.1:0-3957 GCA_943370695.1 Comamonas sp. lk
GTATTTTCACAACCTGGGCAGTATATATTTTTTGCACACTGCGTTGCTTAAACAACTCATTCATGCGCACCAATGCTTTACTTGTTTTGGCTAACAATACAATACCACTTACCGGCATATCAAGCCGGTGAATAACCCCTAAAAAAACATCTCCCGGTTTGTTTTTGGAAACCTTTATATATTGTTTCACCTCATCTTCAACACAGGTTGGCTTTCCTTCCTCGGGCTGCACAGATTGACCGCTCCGTTTGTGAACGGCTATGAGGTGATTGTCTTCATACAAAATACGCAAATGTGAAGAGGTGCCGGTATTCAAATTAGTCAATTTAATAAGGAAAGAATTGGGTAGCGAAAAACACAGGTAACAGAAAAGAACCCGTCAACCCTAGTATTGTTCTTTTTCGTTAGGGAAATTTACCGATTTAACATCCGCAACATACGCTTCAACCGCTCCTTTTATTTCATCGTACAAATTGAGATAACGTCTCAAAAATTTAGGTGAAAATTCCTTGTTGATACCCAACATATCGTGGCTTACCAAAACCTGTCCGTCTACTCCTGCACCGGCACCAATTCCAATGATGGGAATTTTTACCGTTTGTGCAACCTTGGTAGCCAGTGTTGAAGGGATTTTTTCGAGTACAATGGCAAAACAACCTGCTTCTTCAAGCAACTGTGCATCATGAATCAATTTTTGTGCTTCCTCTTCTTCTTTTGCCCTAACCTCGTATGTTCCAAACTTATAAATACTCTGTGGTGTTAACCCCAAATGACCCATTACCGGAATACCTGCCGTCAGAATCCGTTTAATCGAATCCACCACTTCTTCCCCACCCTCAAGTTTAATAGCGTGAGCTTCCGCTTCTTTCATGATGCGGATGGACGACACCAATGCTTCTTTGGAATTGCCCTGGTATGAACCAAAAGGCAAATCAACCACCACCAGGCTACGCTTTACTGCCCGTGTTACCGATGCAGCATGCGAAATCATCTGATCAAGCGTAATTGGCAAGGTAGTTTCGTAACCGTGCATCACATTGCTTGCCGAGTCACCTACCAGCAACACATCAATTTTTGCATCGTCATAAATACGAGCCATTGAGTAATCATAGGCTGTAAGCATTGAAATCTTTTCGCCACGCAACTTCATTTCCTGCAAAATATGCGTGGTAATTTTTTTAGTTTCTTTATAGGTACTCATATGTGATGGATGTGTGGCCAAAGTTAGAGAAACTTTGCAAGCAACCAATTATTCAAAATTTTACACTCATAATCTGAAGCTTTTAGGCTTTAATGACAAAAAAACAAGAGATACCGATATATTCGCACCAAATGAAAGCATTCAAACTTTTTATGTTACTGATAAGCATCCTGTCGATTGCAGGATGCGATAATGAAATTGATATCAATACCGACTGGAAAGAAACTCCGGTTGTTTATGCATTTTTAGACCCGAATACATCCACTCAATATTTGCGCATCCAAAAAACGTATCAAAATTCCGTTGATATCAGTACCGACCAGGGTGCTCAAATCAATGACTCTCTTTATTTTGATACCATCCTGGTTAAAATTAAATCGGCTGGATTACCTGATGTTTTATTCACCAAAACCACCGAAATACCAAAGGAAGCCGGTTTCTTTTCAAGCAACACCCATTATTTGTATAAAGCCAACCTTACGCCCATATACAACAGAGGCTATACTTTGGAAATATACAGTCCTAAAACCAACAATACTTACGTATCCAACACAAAAATAATTGGCACATCCGACATTAAAACAGTAACCTTTCAGTTTGCCAAACCCGAACAATTTATCACCCTAGTCGTAACACCAATAGCATCAGCAACCACTGTTAGTGCAAACCTACGGTTCAGGTATTTGGAATACACAGGTTCAGTTTCTTCCGCAGATACTATTAGTGTTGATTATCTCATTACAGAACAGATCCAAACAACAACAGAAGGCAATATCAGGTACCGTATTAACAACCGTGTATATGTAAACTACCTTAAGAGTATTATTCCTGTGAAAGCTGGGTATACCCGCCAGATTGTGGGGTTTGACATGGCTTACGTAGGTGCCGGAAAAGAATTATCGGACTTAATGGAAATTATGAAACCGAGTGCCGCCATTGTGCAGAAAAAGCTGGAATACTCAAATATTTCAGGTGGATTGGGTATTTTTTCGAGTCGAAGTGAAAACCTGGATTTCGACATCCAAAAAACATTTCCCGGCAGCTGGCCTGTTGCCAAACCCGACCTCATCACATTGCTGAACGCACCACCTGCAAACCTTAACTTTATCCCTTAGGCACGACAATAAACTCTGCCATTTTTTCCCTGTAACCTTCTTCCTGACGCCTCATTGTGCCATTGTTGCCCTCAAAACTGACATTTTTGGGGTTGGCACTGTCATTGATAAACTGTTGTCAATAAAAAATAGTAAAACAAAGAATTATGAGTAAAATAATTGGAATTGACTTAGGAACAACCAACTCTTGTGTGGCTGTAATGGAAGGCAACGAAGCGGTTGTAATCGCAAACAGCGAAGGTCGCAGAACCACACCTTCTATTGTAGCGTTTTTAAAGGACGGAGAGCGTAAAATTGGTGACCCTGCTAAGCGCCAAGCGGTAACCAATCCTAAAAACACAATCTATTCTATTAAACGTTTTATGGGACATACCTATAGCGAAATAGAAAAAGAACTTTCACGCGTACCTTATTCAGTAGAAAAAGGTGATAACAATACCCCTCGCGTAAACATTGACGGAAGAATGTATTCTCCTCAGGAAATTTCGGCAATCATTCTTCAAAAAATGAAAAAAACTGCTGAAGATTATTTGGGACATGATGTAACAGAAGCAGTTATTACTGTTCCTGCTTACTTTAACGATGCACAACGTCAGGCTACCAAAGAAGCCGGTGAAATTGCCGGTTTAACTGTAAAGCGTATTATTAACGAACCAACCGCAGCTGCTTTGGCATACGGTATGGATAAAAAAGGAATTGATCAGAAAATCGTTGTATTTGACTGCGGTGGAGGAACACATGACGTTTCGGTACTTGAGTTGGGTGATGGTGTTTTTGAAGTAAAATCAACGGATGGTGATACCCATTTAGGTGGTGACGATTTTGACCAGGTGATTATCGACTGGTTGGCAGAAGAATTCAAAAGCGATGAAGGCATTGATTTGCGTAAAGACCCAATGGCTTTGCAACGTTTGAAAGAATCAGCTGAAAAAGCTAAGATTGAACTTTCGAGCTCAACCCAAACTGAAATTAACTTGCCATATATCATTCCGGTTGATGGTATTCCAAAACATTTGGTTAAAACATTAAGCCGTGCAAAATTTGAGCAATTGGCCGATTCACTGATTAAACGTACCATCGAACCTTGTAAAACAGCTTTGCAAAATGCAGGTTTAACAACAAGTCAGATTGACGAAGTTATTTTGGTGGGTGGTTCAACCCGTATTCCTGCAATCCAGGCTGCTGTTGAGGCCTTTTTTGGCAAAACACCTTCAAAAGGTGTTAACCCTGATGAGGTAGTAGCTTTAGGAGCTGCCATTCAAGGTGGTGTAATGACAGGTGAAGTAAAAGATGTATTGCTTTTGGATGTAACCCCACTTTCATTAGGTATCGAAACAATGGGTGGTGTAATGACCAAATTAATTGAATCAAACACAACCATTCCGACCAAACGTAGCGAAACATTTAGTACAGCAAGCGATAACCAGCCAAGTGTAGAAATTCACATTTTGCAAGGAGAGCGCCCAATGGCTAGAGACAACAGAACATTAGGCCGCTTCCATTTGGATGGTGTACCTCCTGCTCAACGTGGCGTTCCGCAAATTGAAGTTTCATTTGATATAGATGCCAACGGAATTTTACACGTAAGTGCAAAAGACAAAGGAACCGGAAAAGAGCAAAAAATACGCATTGAAGCCAGCA
>CALRRW020000223.1:0-3943 GCA_943370695.1 Comamonas sp. lk
GTTTCTGCAAAAGCCGATATGATCGCTTTGTATTCAGAAGCATAAGTGAGCTCCGATTTTTCAAAAAATCCTTCCAGCCCCTGTTGATATTCCTTGGTATAGTCTGCTTCGTCATTGAATTCCGGCAAATGACCATAACGCTGCTGAAATGTTTCCTCCTTGCTTCTGTAACTGCTTCTTAGTTCTTTATACGTATTGTATTTCTCCCCGACAATGATTTCAGACTGAGAAAGTGTATTTTCAAAAGTTCTTAATTCTACCGTTTCATTCTGAAAATTGATATTCAGTCGCTCTTTTCGGTCTTTAGCTAAAGCCTCGCGTTTTGCCAAATCGATTATTTGCTTCTCAATATTTGGTCTTTGAACTGGAACTGAGATTTTTCTTTCGATAATTGATAGCTGAGTCTCCTTGTCCTCTCTCTGTTTATCGAGCTCTACAATCTTCATCTTTATTTGCATAAGAATGGAAGCCGACACTTTGATATTCTCAAGAGCGGTCCCGTCAATAAGCCTCAAATCAATGTTCTCAAATTGCAGAATGTTTTGATCCCAGGAACCCTTTAATCGAAATCTCTCGACTTCCATCAAAAGGAGTTCCTTTTGATGGAGTAACTGCTTTACTTCATTCGCCTTTTCTTCGACAGCGGTTTTTAGCCTTTCAGCGTTACTGAAAAGTAAGTTTCCTTCCTTTTTTTGAATGAAATAATTGATCGCTCCCTGCTTCAGCCAGTAACCATTGTTCTGCTTGTCTTCTTCAATATGTTGTTCATTCAGTAAGTCAAGAGAAGTCACATATCGTATTCCGGTTTTGACATTGTCTGGCTTTTGCCAGTTAATGTCCAGAAAATGGAAGAGAATGGCTTCCTGTGGCTCAGTCAATACTTTTCCCTTAGACAATGCCTGCGCAAAAAGCGTATCCTTCTTGCTATGATCCAGTAGTATATCCAGAGACTTCAAATTCGCTATTTCCTCATCAACACCGCGTTTGTATTCATCAATGAAATCCAACTGTTCTTTCACCTTGCTTTCCATATTAGCAATGGAACTGTATTGGTCGAATAGAGGTCTTATCTCGTCAGCTCTCCGGATAATATCAGGAACATCATACTTAGCAATATCAATTTGCGGCAGGGAATCGCTAATATTTGGAGTATTTACGCTTGAAAGCGCCCTGATTTTTCCTTCAGTATCTGTCAAATCGGAAAGCACTTGCTTATACTCTTTCAGTGCTTGAATATCCTTTTGAACCGTTTCATAGCTGCTGATTACTCTGCTGAGAATACCTTTAAACTTTGGCTGCTTTGTTAAGAGTTCATCGTTTCTTTTTGTATCTGTACTGAATTTGTCTTTTAAAGGTTGATGCGCATTCTCGGCCGTACTTAATTCTTTAGAAAGCCAGCCGAGTTCAGCTTTGCTGAAATCCTTTCCCTTTTGATCTCGATCTTTTTCGAGTTCCTTTAAATGTGTTAGCCGACTTTGCTTGTTTTCTATGTCAGCAATCTGCAATTCTAGTTCCTTATACTCTGCAAGCACCCTATTTAGGTCTGTCTGGTGCTTTTGAAACACCTCTTCATATTCCTTTTCGCTGTCATCAAATAAAAACTTCTTCAAACTATCAGAGTCATCAAGATCAAGAGTCTTAGCCTTTGAAAATGATTGGATGGTTTTTGCAAATGCCTTTAAGTTTTCCTCGATTCCCAGGTTGATGGACAGTATTTGTTTGTTGTATAGAAATCTGTAATAATCCTGTTTATTTTCTTTAAAGGTGAAATGCGTTAAGAAAAGATTATATGTGCTTCGCAAATGCTTGCTTAAATCGGTAAGATTGGGAATAATAGTTCCATTGATAAGAAAACTTTTGTTTGTCAGCAGATTTTCACTACCATAAGTATTTGAGCTCAGATCACCATCAAGGTCCGTAGTGCGGGAAATAACAAATGGGATTATTTTGCGTGACGCTTGATTGGGTATACATACTCCAATACAGATAAAATTCTCCCTACTCACTTCAATGTTAAGAAAGGCATAACACTCATTGCTTTTATAAGGCAGAGTGTGTGGTTGCCTAGATTTACTTTTTACTCCTTCCGTTCCGAAAACAATAAGGTCTCTCTCCGTAATAAAAATTAATTGCAGCAAGTCTGCAATAATGGACTTTCCAACACCGTTGCTTCCGGTAAAATCAGTGCGCTCCGGATGCAGCAGGTAGTCCTGATTATTATGACGTCTTACACCAACCGTTGATATCGAAAAAATCCTTGGATAGCTCATAAAGATTGGTTTATTATTTTCTGAGCAAATTCTTCAAAATGCTCAATCTCATCTTTATATAGTTTAGCAAAACGTACCATGGCTGGTCTAAGCTCAAAATTGAGTTCATTGTCTTCACTTTGTTTTCGGTTTACCCATCCGAGTGCTTCAAAATTCATGAGCCATTTCTTCATTTTTTTTCTAAAATCATCCCATTCCTCATCAGTAAAGTCATTACGTTGCTCGTTAAAGAACAGCTGCTGGTAATAATGGGCATATTCTCCCTCCAGAATAGACTTTTTTAAAGTTTCCCATGTGATGAGTTTATCATTATCAAAGAAACGCTCATAATACATGTTCATCAGCATAATACCTATTATAGTTAGCGACTCTGTCAGCTCCCGATGACGGTCAGAGTGGTATAGTTTTCCTTTCCCTTCATCGGGAAAATCTAGATAAAAGAACACCTCACTATCCTTCTTGTCTTCGATGAGATGAAGGCCGTACAAGTTCTCGTAATAAACTCTGAACTCCTTTTTATACTGAACTAGCAAGGTAAATGGATAATAGTTATCCTTTTGCATATGATTGCCTCTCAATAATTCAATATTGATATCTGCAAAATATTGCTGTACTTTTTCGTGGGTCAGGAAAGTGTAAATCACTTCTTCCGTTTTCGTATCTCTGTCTTCCATGTTTGTAAATCATTAGCCTGATATTTATTCGGGAGTTCTTTATCTATAATTATCTCTAAGTCATCTTCAGGGTTTGCATACTGTAATACTTCAAAAGCCACTTGAAGAGGAATGTCTGTGCTTTCCTCTTCCTGAAGTATTTTGTAAAACTGTTCCGTGAGATTTAGTTCCTGCTGTTTGTTCAGTATTTCTTTGCATTCATTTACCCTGCGTGCGGCAATTTCTTGTTGCCGTAATTCAAATTCGATCTTTTCATGTTCCGCCTGTTCATATTCAACATCAATAGACGGTTGATAAGCAGTATTCAAACTGGGCGGAATAAAATCATATTTAGGAACTGCATAAAAAGAAAAAGATTCAGAAGGAATTTTCTTTGTTGGAAAACCATTTGGCAGAAGAGGTCCTTCTTTTGAGAAAGTCCCATTTTCAAGAACTAGTTGAAGCATTCGCTTGAAGTTAACCTTGTATTGCGATTGCTTTTTAAAATTGTCTTGAAGCTCTTTCAATTTGGAACTGGCAAAGACAATTTTTTCCCTAATCTGTGCGAGACGCATATTGACCAGCTCAAAGAATTTTAAAACATTCTGTTGAATGCCTTCAGCATCATTAAAATCTTTAAGTAGTTGGGAATAAGATGCCCTCTCCTGATCGTTTTGTGGATGCTTGGCCTGGTCCGTTTTTAAATAGAAATAATCTACTGATTTTTTGACTTCTGCCTCAAGCGTGCTTCCACACTGCAAAGTGTCACTGATTTGATCAGCCTTGTCCCCGAAGCCACGAAATACCTCTGTAAACTGTTTGACGAGTTCAATTCCAGACAAAGCATCCGAATACAGAATTTTATTCATCTTAAAAATTGCCTTTTCCGTTTCATCTTTAAGTGCTTCAAGATGTTCTGAGATAGTTTCCCGTGTAGTTACGTCAAATAATTGTGTATACCAGATTTTGAAGTCAGCTATAGATAGAATGCTGCTTGCAGTAAAATTAGCGTACTTCTCA
>CALRRW020000224.1:0-3937 GCA_943370695.1 Comamonas sp. lk
TATCAAATCCTGCAATCTTTTCTGTTTTTGGCATCGACTCACTTAAACCTTTAAGTTTAGCCAACCCTTTATCAAAGTCAGGACCAACCATTCTATCCATCATCATATTAAAATACTTTGAAGGAACAATTAAGTACCAGGGCATACCTTTTCCATCACCATCCAAACTCCAAGTAACTTTTACTCCTTCTCCTTCCTGTTCAAATTTATAAGAAGCGGTTGATACACCCATTCCGTCAAACTCCATGGCATTTTCAATGTATTGGTTCGGAACAAGTTTAATGAGGGTAATTTTTCCTTTACCAGCTTGAGGATTTTTACTATCCCAGGTATACCATGAACCTTCTTCTCCTGAAGTTTCACTGTATGTTTTTACCATTGCCGTGTCAAGTTCATGCCAAGGCGACCACTTATCCCATTCTCTATAATCCTTAACCAACGAATAAGGAACAGAGGCATTTGTTTGAATAATGGTGGACCGTTGCACGTGATAGGTGCTTGGTAAAAAAAACGAGATTAACACGACTAAAAAAATGAGGCCAAGTAAAACAAGACCTAATGACTTTATTATTTTCATAATTGTAATGGTTTACATTAATGGGTATACACGAATTAACGGTAAAAAAGTGAATTTTAAAATTAGGTTATCTTTGCACTATGATTTTTTCATCAAAATACACTTCTATTGCGGGATTCTCCCTACTGGTGCTTGCGGTTTGTTTGTTGTTTATGCAAAATAGCAATCCTGAAACAGAAAAACGCCAGGCAGAATTTGAACAATACTATAAAATTTACAGTTTGGACCTACCAACCAATATGGTATTTGCAGGTGAAGAAGTGCCCATGGATGATATTGAGGTGAAAGAGCGGTACGACAAAGAATTGTTGACCAATGTATACTGGCAATCACAAACACTGCTGATGATTAAACGTGCCAATCGTTATTTTCCCATTATCGAAAATGTGTTTAAGAAATACAATATCCCGAGTGATTTTAAATATTTGGCGGTAGCCGAAAGCGGACTGCAAAATGTAACATCACCGGCAGGTGCGGTTGGTTACTGGCAAATTTTGGAAGGTACAGGTAAACGTTACGGATTGGAGATAACAGATGAGGTGGACGAACGATTGCATATTGAAAAATCTACAGAGGCAGCTTGCAGGTATTTTACCGAAGCGCACAGGGAATTTGGCAACTGGGCTTTGGTTGCTGCATCGTATAATATGGGAATAGAGGGTGTTAAACGACAACTGTTAAACCAGCAAGTAGCCAATTACTACGATTTGTATCTGAATACAGAAACTTCGCGATATGTATTGCGCACATTGGCTTTCAAACAAATTATGGAACACCCGCGGCATTTTGGATTTAATGTTTCAGAAGGTCATTTATATCCTTCAATTCCAACCAAAAATATTATCGTAGATTCTACCATAACCGACCTCGTAGCTTTTGCCATCAGGCATGGTGCCAATTACAAGGAGCTGAAACTAATGAATCCATGGCTGAAAAAATCAACACTCACTGTAGCACAAAACAAAACCTATACGATTGTGTTGCCCAAAAATAAACTGGCGTTAAAAGAGTTCGAAAACGAAACGGATACGCTTTTGAACAGCGCACCTTTAAATGATAGCATCAAAAGATAATTGTACCGGAACATTCTTCATCTGAAAAAGGATGGACTTTCTAACTGTATAGTTTATGCTCTATAATGTATTGCTCAACAGGTTCAGGAACCAAATACTTAATTGATTTTCCTGCCTGTATCATTTCGCGGATATACGTTGAAGAAATATTGAGCAGGGGCACTTCAAATATTTTGATTTTAGGATGGTTTGCCAAAATGGGGTTTTCGTGAAAACCGGCTCTGCGGTAAACGTATACTGTATGGTGTTCAAGTATCTGGTTATAGTCTTTCCACCTGTGAAATGATTGCAGGTTATCACCACCGATAATGGGACAAAATTCATCGTTGGGAAACTGCGCGCGCAAATGTTCCAGTGTTTTTACGGTATAAGAAGGGCGGGCAAGGTTAAATTCAATATTGCTGGCACCAAAACGTGTATCACCATTAATGGCAAGTTCTAGTAACTGTAGCCTGATATTTTCGTTAAGTAAGGTATCGTTTTCTTTAAATGGATTTTGGGGAGAAACCACAAACCATATTTTATCGAAACCGGCAAACTGATTGAAATAATTGGCAATAAGCAAATGCCCGGTATGAATGGGATTAAACGAACCGAAAAACAAGCCGACTTTCATGCGTTTCCAATCTCCTAAAGTGTATTGTTCAAAAATTTAGTAATCAATGTTTCGGCATCCTGAAGAGCGGTTTCCAAATCATGGTTGAGTAATACATGCTCAAATTTGCTTTCATATACCAATTCGTGAACGGCCTTATCTACACGCATGCGCAGGGTTTCTTCCGTTTCGGTAGAACGAAAGCGGAGCCGTTCTTCCAATACCTGTACACTGGGTGGTTTTACAAAGATGGCCAATGCCTGCTCTCCAAAATACTGCTTAATATTTAATCCGCCTTCCACATCCACATCAAATAATACGGCCTTTCCCTCTGCCCATATTCTATCCACTTCCGATTTGAGTGTTCCGTAAAAATTCCCGCCATATACTTCTTCGTATTCCAGAAATTCATTGCGAGCCACCTTCTGCTTAAAATCCTCATGCGATAAAAAGTAATAATCCTTTCCATGCACTTCATTAGCTCTTTGCTTGCGTGTGCAGGCACTCACCGAAAAAGCCAACCGGTTATCGATAGACAATAAATGCTTTACAATAGTGGTTTTGCCACTACCCGAAGGCGCACAAAATATAATTACTTTATTCATTGGTGAATGTTAATGATGTTAACTGTGTTAATGATGTTAATTGTGTTTTACGTATCAACCAATTAACATCATCAACCAATCAACAGTTCACTAAATAATATTGCTAATCTGTTCTTTAATTTTTTCCAGTTCATCCTTCATTTCCACCACACGTTGCTGGATGGTAAAATGATTGGCCTTTGAGCCAAGGGTATTAATTTCACGCCCCATTTCCTGCGCTATAAAGCCTAGTTTTTTGCCTGCAGATTTTGTATTGAGAGTTTCTAAAAAATAATTGCAATGTTGTTTCAATCGTTTTTTCTCTTCGGTAACATCCAACTTTTCCATGTAATAAATAAGCTCTTGTTCAAACCTGTTTTTGTCCAATGCTTCTTCTTTTAACTGTGAAATTTCGGAATCAATTTTTGCACGCACATTTGCCATGCGTTCCGGATCAAGTAGTTCCACCTCTTTTAGCAAATGCTGTATTGATTGCGTAAGTCTGTTTAACTCGGCAGCCAGCATTTCGCCTTCCTGTATTCTGAATTTTTCGAACTCAATAAAGGATTTATTAATTGTTTCGAGCAACACTTTCATGTCTTCTTCGCTGCTTTCGTCTTCTACGGTTTGAAACAAATTAGGCATTGCAAACAATCCTGCAGCAAGCATATTGGGGTCGATACCTCCCTGTGCACATGCCTCACTTAACTCGCGTAAATAATAGCTGGCCACATCTTTGTTAATGGGCATCACTTTATCTTCGGCACGTTTAAATTGTACATTGATATTTACCTGGCAACTCCCACGCTCAACAAGGCGGGTAAGTTCCCTGCGAACTTCCAGGTCTTTGCTTTGCCATACTTTGGGCATGCGCAGGTTTAATTCCAAAAATTTATTGTTGAGAGCTTTAAACTCCACTTTAATTTGGTAGCGGCTGGTTTCTATTTCAGCCTGACCGTAGCCGGTCATTGATCTTAGCATATTGGATGTACTTTGGGCAAAAGTAAGGATTTTGGTGATTAGTTGATGGTGATAATTATTTGGATATCACTTCTTGCTTATGTTTGCGCCAGCTCACCAAAAACACCCCACTGAAAATAACAAGAAT
>CALRRW020000225.1:0-3935 GCA_943370695.1 Comamonas sp. lk
ATTGGATAGTGGAGAGATAATAACGATTACAGAACAACCGGCTGCAGGTTTAACTATTGGTTCGTACACCAGTGCAAATGGTGCATACGACAGTACAAACGGACAATTAACCATAAACAGTTCATTTGGTTCAGCTCAGTCAATTGTATTAAACGTAACAGCCCGCTTGGATTCAACCTTTGCAGGCGACTCAATACACAATGCTGTATTGGTGAAACTGCCGGTTGATATTATTGTAACAGGCGATTCTACAGATACAGCTTACACTCCGGTTATACACCCAATTGTTAGGCGTGAGATTAATCTTGCTGTAACCAAAGTTGCCTTAACAAACAATGTGCTTGCCGGTGATTCAATATCATATACCATCACTGTTACCAATCACGGAAGTTCTTCATTGGATAGCGGTGAAGTGGTGTACATAATAGATCAGCCGGCTGCAGGCTTAAGCATTGGTTCTTTTGCAACGGCTAATGGCCAATACAATTTTGCAACCAAACGTTTAGTCTTAAACAGCAAATTTGATTCGGCACAATCAATTGTATTAAACATTACTGCCCGCATCGACACTGCATTTACAGGAGATTCAATACAAAATGCCGTATTGGTACAATTACCATCGGATGTTATTGTAACCGGTGATTCAACTGATACAGTATACACCAACGTGCAAAAACCATACGCAGTTGCCGCAGATATTTTTGCAAATGATATGATGGTTTGTGAGGGAGACAGTGCAATTCTATCGGTAACAAGCACCAGTATTATCAATCCGATATATACCTGGTATGCGGATTCATTGCTGACACAACCATTGGGTAACGGTGCAACATTCAGATTCCTGCCGGGCCAAACAACACCGTTTTATATTTCGGTAAAAGGAGATAATAAATTGGAAAATATTGTAGGAACAACACGCAATATTGTGGTGTATGTAAATACTGTAGGTTCAGCATCAACCATTGTTTCTGCCGATACCACAACCTGCAAAGGCCAGCCTGTTACACTATCAGCTTCGAGTATTGGCATCACCAATCCTATATACCGCTGGTATGCTGACGAAGCTTTAACCATCAACTTAGCACAAGGCAGTAACTTCACCACTCCGGCACTTACTGCAGACGCAAGCTATTATATCACAATAAGTGGCGATAGTATATGTGAAAGTAAAGATGCCCGTAAAGTTACTGTTCGTGTTACCAACTGTATCCCGGATACTGTTCAAATCGGTATTGCAAAATCGGCTAATACACCCCTTGCAAATACAGATGGAAGCTACGATGTTCAGTACACAATAGTTGTTAAAAACTATGGCAATACTTTATTGAAAAACATTGCACTAAGTGATAATCTGAAAGCAACATTCCCTTCTCCTTCACAGTTTAGCGTAGTAGGAAACATAACCGCTACAGGTCCAATCGCAGTGAATAATGGATTCAACGGAAGTTCTGATACAATTATATCAATTGCGCAAAACAGTGCATTGGCAATTGGGGAATCGGCCACAGTTACATTTACTGTGAGAATTACACCAAACAACTTCTTCGGACCATTTAACAACACCGCTTATGCTTTGGCAACCGATTCTATCGGTACCAGAACAACAACAGATGCATCTACAGATGGAACAAATCCTGATCCAAACGAAAACAGTGTTCCGTCAGAAAATGATCCGACAATTGTAACACTTACAGCACCTGAAAAACCAATAGTATCAATCCCTAACGGTTTCTCTCCAAACGGTGACAAGGTGAATGATTATTTCTACATTGATAATCCGAATAGTTACAGATTATACCTAGCCGTATATAACCGTTGGGGTAATATTATTTACGAAAAAGACAACTACGACAATACATGGGGAGGTACCAGTGAAAAAGGAATTGTAATTGGGGAAGAGGTTCCGGATGGAACGTATTTCTACCTGATAGAATTTACCGATGAAAATGGTATCGACAGAAGTAAGAATGGATTTATCACAATTAGCAGATAAGAAAAATATGAGAACTTATATTCAACATATCCTTTGTTTTACGCTTATCATTTTAAGCTTAAAACTAAGTGCGCAGCAGGAAGCAATGTATTCCCAATACATGTTTAATACAATGGCTTTAAATCCATCGTATGCAGGAAGCAGAGAGGTGTTTAGTACAACTCTTTTAGCTCGTGCACAATGGCAGGGAATTGAAGGAGCTCCTGTTTCACAAACACTGAGTATGGATGCACCGCTCAACAACAAAAAAGTGGGGGTTGGTTTAATCGTATTTAATGACAAAATAGGATTAACCCATAACACAGGCGTTCATGGAAGTTATGCCTATCGCATACGCTTAAAAAAGAGCACCTTTTCAATGGGACTCAAACTAGGTGTGGTGCAATACCAGGCTAATTTAAACCAGGCAATACTTGCCACCGGAAACACAACGAATGATGCGGGTTTTCAGAATAATGTAAACATGCTTATACCAAGTGCCGGTGCCGGTTTCTACATCAACAGTGATAAATACTATTTTGGGGCATCCATTCCAAACCTGTATAGTACAGAACTTAGCAAAACCTCAAAAGTACATGTAAATAAATACGACCATTTATTTGTAATGGCCGGATACGTTTTCAGCCTTAATAAAGATTTCAAACTCAAACCATCTGCCCTTTACAAATTTGTAAAAGGAGCCCCGATGGAACTTGATGTAAATGCAAATTTATGGATGTATGACCTTGTGGGGCTAGGTGTATCCTACCGTACTGGCGATGCTGTTGTAGGTATGGTTGAAATACAGGTAAGAAATAATTTCAGGGTAGGCTATTCTTATGATTACACCACAACACAATTACAAAAATACAATTCAGGTTCGCATGAACTAATGCTCCGTTTCGAATTTGGTTTCGGCAAAACTAAAGTTATTACTCCACGCTATTTTTAATAATCAAAATGCAATTATACCGCTATCTGTTTCTGCTTCTTTTAACATTGTTCACTTTGGGCGGCAGTGCACAAAATGTGCTTGCTCTCAAAGAAAAAATAGCCAACAAGTACTACAATAACATGAGCTATATGCAAGCCATTGCAGCTTATGAAGACATCGTGGAAGAAGACTCCGGTAATCAAAGAGTACTGCCCAACCTCGCCTATTCATATCGCAAAATTTCAGATATGACCAATGCTGAACGCATTTTTGCAATTCTTGTTCAAACAGATTCAAACAATGCTGCTTACACATTGGAATACGCCCAATTGCTTGCCATCAACAAAAAATATCCTGAATCGGCCAAACAATATGAACGCTATGCAAAACTCAACCCGTCCGATAAACGCAGCAAAGCATTCTCTGAAGCATACCAGGATGAAACTGTTTTGATTAACAAACAAACCAAAGTAAACGTAGCCCTTGTTAATTTTAACTCCGGACAAAGTGATTTCAGCCCGACTTTCTATAAAAAAGGATTGGTATTTGTGTCCAACCGCAGTTACAGTACTGCTATCAAAAGAACTTTTGAATGGGACCAGACAGCATTTTTAGATTTGTACTATGTAAGAGATACCGCAGATATTAAAAAAGTAAATCAATCGGATACAGCTGCCGGAAAATCCAGCCGAAAAAAAATATATTACAATGATGATGATACCCGTTTCACAAGTAACGACTCACGAACAATGGGGTATATTGGCTATAAGTATGTTGATACCTCAAACATGTTTGTTACACCGGATATTGTCATTGAACAATTCAGCAAAAAAATAAAAACCAAATACCATGAGGGTCCGCTAACATTTACTGCCGATCAAAAAACAATCATTTTCACCCGCAACAATTATAATAAAGGCTGGGCACGAAGATCAGAAGCGGGAGTGAATATGCTCAAGTTGTATGCAGCCCAGATTGATGATGCCGGCAACTGGACAGATGTACGTCCGCTTAATATTAACAACAATA
>CALRRW020000226.1:0-3933 GCA_943370695.1 Comamonas sp. lk
TGCAATTGTTATCGTATCATATTGCGGTAATGCGTGAGTGTAATGTGGACCAACCACGTAACCTTGCTAAATCTGTTACTGTAGAATAATCAGTAAAAACTGATATACCAAAAATGCCATCCTACATAGCTGCGGGATGGCATTTTTTATTGTAAAAAGCTGAACATTCATTAATCAATGTTCACACTGTAAATAGCGTGCATGGGTATAAAGGTTTTTCCTTCAAGTGCAATACCGCTTTCGTTCATTCCGATAATTTTTGTCTGGAGCGCTCTGAAACCTTTGGTTGTATTTACCACCAACAATGTTTTTACCAATTTGCTTCCGGATAGGGTAACTGCTTTCTCCAACGAAACAAACCGCACACGAATATCTTCGGGACGTGTATAAACTTCATTGGAGGCATACTGATACCCCGACAATTCGCTTTCTGTAACCTGTTGTATGTCTCTTAAATTTAATGCTGTATCCATTTTTATTGTTAGCTACTAGCTAATCTATTATTTGGTCTTTTGTGAATATTGCCACAGATTAACACAGAAAATAATGTCTTCTGTGAAAATTTCACTCAACTTCACTTTAAAAATTAACCAGTGTTAATCTGTGGCAATTTAGTGCTTACAATGCTGCTTCGAATCTGCGGCTTACTTCGTCCCAGTTTACTAAGTTCCAAAATGCAGCACAATAATCCGGTCTGCGATTTTGGTAGTTTAAATAGTATGCATGCTCCCATACGTCCAATCCTAACACGGGCGTTCCATTGCAATCGGTTACTACATCCATCAAAGGATTATCCTGATTAGGTGTTGAACAAATTTTTAATTTGCCATTCTCCACACATAACCATGCCCAACCCGAGCCGAAACGTGTTGTAGCGGCTTTGTTAAATTCTTCCTTAAACTTATCCATTCCACCCAAATCAGCTGTTATAGCAGCTTCCAGTTTAGCAGATGGTTTACTTGGTGTTCCGCTCATGATTGTCCAAAACAAAGAGTGGTTGAAATGTCCTCCACCATTATTGCGCACAGCAGCAGGATACTGGCTGATGTTTTTGCAGATTTCTTCAATCGATAATTTCTCCGCATCGGTTCCTGCAATTGCATTGTTTAAATTGGTAACATATGCATTGTGGTGTTTGCTGTGGTGAATCTCCATTGTGCGGGCATCAATATGCGGCTCAAGCGCGTTGTAGGCGTAGGGTAATTTTGGTAATTCGAATGCCATAATGTTTAAATATTAATGTTGTGTATTATTTAGATTTATCTACTGGCTAAAGCCAAATAGCATAGCGAATATAGATGAATTCTGTCTTTTAACACTTCGGGTGGTTATTAAGTTTACATGATTCTTTTTAGTGCTTTGAGAATTAAATACTTTCCGTAATTTCACTAAAAATTATCTACTTATGTTAAAAGGATTTACGTTACCGCTCATCATATTGGGTCTTGTGCTTTTTTTGTTTGGATTTATAGCCGTAACAGCACCCAATATGACACCCAATACCCTTATGTTTTACTTGGCTTATATGCTACTTGCAGTTGGCGGAGTATCCGGAGGTGTGGGCATTATTATCCGTAAAAGCAACAAGAACTGGTTTGTAAGTGTATTGATGGGCCTAGCGTTTTTAATATTAGGCATCACCATTATTATGAATGACGAGACTGCTGCCACATTTTTTACACTATTTATTGCTGCTTGGGCTGCTTTAATGGGAATTTCGCTAATCGCTTCCTCGTTCTTTCAAAAACAACTTCAAATTGTGCTTGTCGTAAACGGATTGATGTCGCTGGGATTCGGCCTAGTCATATATTTCAATCCTTTTTCGGGATCCACCCTCAACTTTATGATTGGGTTTTACACAATATTACTTAGCATCATGATACTTTATATAGCCTTTAAGTTGGTCAAAAGCAACAAAAAAAACAATACCGAAAACGTTAACGTTTAATGTTGGATAACAATTTTCTCTTTGAGCACTCCAGCTGCCGTTTTCAGATACAAAACATACGTTCCATCTTTAATATTTGCGGTATTTACCTGAGCAGCAGGCTTGTTAACCTCCTGATGCATTATAAATTGCCCTTTCATATCATAAATATCAATCGATTGGATTGAAAACAGACTACTTTCAACAGCAAATGCACCATTGCTTGGCATTGGATACAATGTTACCAAACCTTTCAACTGATTAGCATTAAACAATGCGGTAGTTGTGGTGGTATCCATGGTTGTTGTATCGGTGTAGTAATATATTTTAAGAAAGCCATATTGCCCATACACACATCTATTTGAATCGATATTAAATACCTTATAATCCCAAGTTTGTAATTGTCCATTTTGGTATGTAAAAGCAGCACGTGAAACAGAATCTGTTACTCCAGACTGTATATTGGTACTTGTGATTAATTGCTGTGTAAGTAAATTTTGATCATTGTATGTATTGTATGTTTTGGCAACTGTTTTAGCGCTGCCGTTCATATACGTTGTGGTATTTGATCGAATGATGTTTTCGTTGGCATCAAATAGATTTTCAAGCTCATTTTGAGGGAGCGGATTTTCGTATAAAGAATACGATAATCTATACGGAGCTGACGAACGGTATTCATATGTATACCGTTTACCTAATGAAAAATTATTTGCAAGTACATAATACTCGGCTATTTTTATCGGCCTGTCGCCAAAATTTAACTGCGCCCTGGCCCCATTCAAAACCCACCCATTATTGATATTCCAACGTTCTTCCAGAGTACTATCTGGCACATTTCCACCTCCCGCAAAAAAAGTAGTACGTGAGTAATTTTCCCAAACCTGTGTTTGAAAGTTATAATTCTCATAGGTTGTTATATTGTTGGTTACTCCGCTTCTACTAGTAGCTACCACAGCACTATTTGTTTGTTTATATTTAATTGTTGTAACAGGCAAAAGACCAACTGGAGCAAATGTTCGCTGGGTACTATCCACCATTGTCCAACCCAAGCCGGCACCATCATAGTTTACTGTTAAAAACTCTCTTCCTAAATTATCATAGCCACGACTCAATTTATTAACATTGTTCCAAGTATCAAACGAAGAATTGCCAAACTGATTTTGGATTTCAGCTACATTACCATTCGCATCATATGCTCTCAATTGGCGGCTGTTTTTGCGCCATCCGCCATTATCCCATGCATGATTAGCCTTTAGGGTATATGCCGCTGCTGCATTAAATTCCTTTTCGATTTTCACTTTCGCCAACCACTCCCCTGCTGAACGTTGATAATTGATAACACTATCAAAACTCATCTCCTCCAAATCCGTAGTAACAGATGTTGGCAAAATATACAATAGTGGATTAAAAACATACGCGTTGCTATCGGTAGCTATTAGTGAGTTGTTTTGTAATGTGTAAGTAGCAATAGCCTTTAACGGAAGTTGTGCATTGGCTTTAATTGCAAGCATAGTGATACTGAACAGTAGTGTAATTTGTTTTTTCATGACAGTTGTTTTATCGTAATTTTTTGAAAAATTCTTTTACCAAGAGAGAACATTCATCAGCCAATATTCCCGATACCACTTCGGTTTTGGGGTGAAGGGTATTTCCTGCTTTTTGGTAGCCCCGTTTTTCATCACTGGCTCCAAATACAACCTTGCCAATCTGACTCCAAAACAAGGCTCCTCCACACATAATACAAGGTTCCATGGTTACATACAAAGTACAATCAATTAAATATTTTGCACCCAAATAATTGGCCGCGGCAGTTATTGCCTGCATTTCTGCATGAGCCGTTACATCATTTAACCGCTCGGTTAAGTTGTAACCCTTACCAATAATTTTATTCTCGCAAACCACCACTGCCCCTACCGGAATTTCCCCTTCATCATAAGCTTTGTTTGCTTCGGTTAATGCCAGTTTCATAAAATACTCATCGGAAAATAATTCGCTCATGCTCTCTG
>CALRRW020000227.1:0-3933 GCA_943370695.1 Comamonas sp. lk
CTGCACAATTAAAAGGCATTAAAAGTCGTTTCCTGTATTTCCCGGATGAAAACCACTGGGTGGTAAAACCACAAAACAGCGTGTTGTGGCAGCGCGTGTATTTTGACTGGTTGGATAGCTATTTAAAATAAGAACACAGAACCAAACACAAGGAACATAACCACACATTATGTTCCTTGTTGTATATTTAACCCCTACAAACAATGATTTCAACAATGAAAAAAACGACAGTCATTTTCGCATTGATCATGCTATCTGTTTCTATTTTTTCCTGTACTAAGGATCAACTGGACGGAGTATTAGATAAGGTGCCTGCGGGTCTTACCAACGATGAAGTTATTGCAGGATTAAGAGAAGCTTTGCATGTAGGAACAGATACTTCGGTAACCATTTTGAATAAAGTGGATGGTTATTTCAGAGACGAAGCTGTTAAAATTTTGTTGCCGGAAGAAGCACAGGTAATGTATGCAAACATTAGCAAGGTGCCGGGGTTGAGTGATGTTATTTTACCCTTAATGGACAATACCATACTGGCTATGAACCGGGCAGCTGAGGATGCAGCAACAGAAGCCAAACCTATTTTTGTGAACGCCATAACGGGCATTACCATAACAGATGGTTTTAATATCCTGAACGGATCGGATACTTCGGCCACTACCTATTTGAGGGGCGCTACATATGATTCATTATACCTTAAGTTTCAACCCAAAATTAATGCCTCACTGGTAAAGCCATTGGTAGCGGGAGCTTCGGCTCAAAGTATTTATTCGAGTTTGATTACGGCATATAACAATGCTTCTCTCAACGGATTGTTATTTGATAAAGTAACCACCAACTCGCTCAGCGAACACGTTACCAAAAAAGGATTGAACGGTGTGTTTTTAAAAGTAGCCGACCAGGAGAAAAAAATACGCAAGGATCCTATTGCACAAGTAACCGAATTGCTCAAAAAAGTATTCGGTAAAAAATAGTCCGAATGAAAAGCAGGTCCCTCCTTTCGTTTGCCTTCTTGGGATTAGCGTTGCTGGCTGCTACCAATGTGTTTGCACAATTGGATAGTTTGTACACCCAACAATGGAACCGCGACCCCATCGATAATTTGAATGTTACCACCAGTGCACAACGCCAGATTATTACTGCGGAACAAATACGGGTGAGCGGGTATACACACCTGAGTCAGGTACTTCACTTGATAGACGGATGGACAATTGAAAATTTGGAACACAATCCAAATCATCCAATAGTACAAAGTAACGGCACAGGCAGTTACAACCACCAAAACTGGGTGTTAATGCTTAACGGGCAACGCATCGAAATGAACAGGGATGTTGCGTTGGATGTAAATCAATTGGGCGTGAGTGTTGTGGATGTAGAACGCATTGAAATTATCAATACCAACGGAATGTATTTGGGTGAATTTACCCAAAACGGACTGATCAATATCATTACCAAAAAAAACAAACAAAACGGATTCGGCTACCGGGGTTTTTATGCAAACTACATAGATAGAAACGAGCATTTTTTATACAGCAGCAATACTTCGCATACACTAAGTTATACAAAAGGGAATTTTACCATTAGCAATTCTTTCGGCTATTTGTCGGACCCAAACAATTTAACCATAAACAGACGAGACAGAACATTGGATGGAGAGGCAACACCAAGGCAATATTCCAACAGAATTGAAACCCAATATACCGGAGCAAAATTTTCTCACCAACTCACATTGTCTTATACCAAAAAAGAGGTTTATCCAACCTCCTATTTTTTTCAATCGGGATATTTAGGACTGTATCATATTAACCCCAAAAACCAAATCAGGCTTTCTTCTTCTTATGTTTATAACAGAAGCACCCTAAATGATGCGAACCTACTGACAAATACGCTGCAGCATCGGTTTTTAAAATCCTACAAAAGCGGGAACCTGATATGGCAAACAGGGCTTGGTGCTGATTATTATAAATACAAGCACACCTCAACCTATTATGATAATCGGTTTCCAAATACCGATACCAGTGTGGTTATTATTAAACCTTACACATCCATCAACATACCCATTACCAAAAAAATTAACTTATTTGCCGATGCACAGGTTGCTTTTGCGCATGGCAAAATTGCACCCCGGATCTCAGCAGGTATATACAAAAGGGTGAGCATTATTTCCAATTATAGTTTTGTTGTGGGATACACTGAAACATTATTGGAAGAGTCTTTTCTCACAACAATCAATCAGGCAATCAATGCCATTGAAGGGGCACCTTATTTTTACAATCCCAAATTGGCTACAGCAGATTTTTACTACAACCTCAATTTTGGCAGCAGTGTTAAATTCAGCTTTAATTCAGGGCTAAAAAATGCATATGATTTACCCGATTACCGATATTATTTGGTGCCGACCGGGCCGCTTAGCACCATTGATTATCATGTTGACAAATCAATCAAGCGAGCTACTTACCAATTGAATTGGGTTAATCGTATCAACTTTCATTACGATATTGTTAAAAACCTGGTGTTCGATATCAATTATATGAATACCCGAATGGTGAATACCTGGGACGAAAACCTGCGCAATATTCCGAAGCATAAATTCACGTTTGTATTGCAATACGATTTACCGAAACGGTTCACCTTATGGTCGAGGAATTATATCCAATCAAAAACCCAGTGGTTCAATGCTCCGGGATATTATAATATGTACAAGGGCACGGAGTTGTATTATACCTTACCTCCTCGATTGGGTTGGGAAATGGGTATGAGTAAAAAACTATTCAAAGAATATATACACCTCAATATCACAGCCCGCAACCTGTTTGCAAAAGGTGTTAACTATAATCCCGATCAGCTTCATTATAACGGCAGATTATTCGTGAGTATTATTTTCAATATCAACGGTATTGGAGGAAGCAAAACGCCAAAGCCTTAATATTTATTCGTACTATCCTTTAAAGTTACAATCGCTTACTCAACATAATCAACACTATTAACACAATCAACAAAACACTAACTTGCACCCGTGATTATCGAACTTGAGGATTCTATTTTTAGGCAGTTGCAAACCGTTATCAGCGAACAAAAAGTTGAAGCATATATTGTGGGCGGTTATGTGCGGGATCTGTTTTTGTACCGCACCTCCAAAGACATTGATGTGGTGGTGGTAGGTGATGGAATTGCCCTTGCAAAGGCCTTTGCCCAAACCCAGCCCAAAAGTGAATTTGCCTTTTTTAAAAACTTTGGTACCGCCATGGTGAAAACCAAGGATTGGGAAGTAGAATTTGTGGGTGCACGTAAAGAATCGTATTCCAGAGACTCCCGCAAACCTGTGGTGGAACCGGGCTCCTTAATTGACGATCAAAACCGCAGGGATTTTACCATCAATGCGCTTGCCATCAGTTTGCAGGCACATAATTTTGGCGAACTGGTTGACCCTTTTGGTGGCATCACCGATTTGGAAAACAAATGCATCCGCACCCCACTCGATCCTGATATTACCTTTAGTGACGACCCTTTGCGCATGATGCGGGCCATCCGGTTTGCTGCGCAATTGCAGTTTGATATATTGGATGAAACCTACCGGTCCATTCAGAAAAATGTAGAGCGTATTCACATTATTTCAGCCGAAAGAATTGCTGAAGAGCTGAATAAAATAATGCTTTCGCCCAAACCTTCGCGTGGATTTAAATTGTTATTTGATAGCGGATTGCTGGCCCTTATTTTCCCTGAATTGGCCGCCCTGCAGGGTGTGGAAACAAAAGAAGGCAAAGCCCATAAGGATAATTTTTACCATACCTTGATGGTGGTGGATAATATTTGCGAAGAAACCAACGATTTGTGGCTGCGTTGGGCGGCCCTGCTGCACGATATAGCCAAACCGGCAACCAAACGTTTTACCCCGGGCGAAGGGTGGACCTTTCACGGACATGAAGACAAAGGCAG
>CALRRW020000228.1:0-3919 GCA_943370695.1 Comamonas sp. lk
TGGTATGTAAAATTTGTCGGGTACGGTTTTTAAATCCTAAAATAATATTAATTGTCCAGCCAATAACCACCGAAACCATTGCAATAAGCTCCCACATAATGGTTTGCGAAACAAGTGTTCCGTTTTCATAACTGCGCAGGTAAATCATGTTCATAATATAATCTTTTACCAAACCTTCGCTCATTTGGTGTACATTTATAAGTGAACCTCCGCAAGCCATGGCACAGATAAAAATAATGGCAATAAAATAAACTGTTTGCAATCGTTGAATCATACGTAAAAATTTAGGCCACAAAAGTACCTTAAAATTTCAATTATCTGAAAAGATGATACATTTGCGCGAAGAAGTCCATAGTTAATAGTTGATAGTCCATAGCTTTTCAACGTAAAATATGGCATTTTAACAACCATGAACTATGGACCATGGACTATTGACAAACAGCATGAAAACAGTATACGTAGTAGATGCAGTGCGCACGCCTGTCGGCAAATATGCAGGAACATTAAGTTCGGTAAGACCGGATGATTTGGCGGCACATATTATAAAAGCGGTCATTGCCCGTAATCCGCAGATTGATGTAAAAGAAATTGAAGATGTCATTTTCGGAGCAGCAAACCAGGCGGGTGAAGATAACCGAAATGTAGCGCGTATGGCCGCTCTAATGGCGGGTTTGCCTGTTTCGGTAGGTGGCAACACAGTAAACAGGCTTTGTGCCTCAGGGTTGCAGGCCGTATTGGATGCAAGCCGCAGCATTGCTGTGGGTGATGGTGAAATATACATTGCTGGTGGGGTAGAAAGCATGACCCGTGCCCCCTTTGTAATGGCAAAGTCGGAAACAGCTTTTGGCCGCGTGCCCGAAGTGTATGATACAACAATCGGATGGCGTTTTACCAATCCTAAACTTTCGGCATTATACCACCCGTTTGTAATGGGTGAAACTGCCGAGAATGTTGCCGAACGTTGGAAAATATCCCGAGAAGAACAGGATACCTTTGCTTTTGCCTCACAACAAAAATATGCTGCTGCACACGCAGCCGGTAAATTTGCTGAAGAATTAATAGCTATACCTGTTCCGCAGAAAAAAGGTGAGCCTGTTTTATTTGCAAAGGATGAACACCCGCGTTTGGGAACCATAGAAGACCTGGCCAAACTAAAACCAGCATTTAAAAAAGACGGAACTGTAACTGCCGGAAATTCAAGTGGCGTAAACGATGGTGCCGCAGCCATGATTTTGGCAAGTGAAGATGCTGTTAAAAAATACAACCTCAAACCGATTGCTCGTGTGGTGAGCCGTGGTGTGGCAGGTGTTGACCCCGCCATTATGGGAGTTGGACCGGTTCCGGCCACCCAAAAAGCAGTACAACGCGCAGGTTTAAAAATGAGCGATATCGGCTTGTTCGAATTAAATGAAGCTTTCGCCTCACAAAGTATTGCCTGTATACGCGATTTGGGAATTGATTCGAATATTGTGAATGTAAATGGCGGAGCAATTGCTATCGGTCATCCGTTGGGGTGCAGTGGTGCACGGATATCGGCAACATTGATACACGAAATGCAAAAACGCAATGTGCAATATGGCGTTGCAACCATGTGCATTGGGGTTGGGCAAGGAGTTGCGGTGGTGTATGAAAAGATGTAGTTAATTATACAGAATGGAAACAATCAACTTGGCACAAAGCGGACGTATTGAGCGTTTTATCGGAAAACGTTTAAAAACGGACCTGCAGATTAATCCACAGAAGATTATCATGTGGGTGATTCTGTTTGCCTATGTTCCGATTGTGATTATTACTGCTTATGATGGCACTCTCCTGAAGGGTGAAGTTGAAGTTCCTTTTTTGATGGATTATTTCTCCCAGTTCAGGGCATTAATTGCCGTCCCGTTACTGATAATGGGACGTAAACTGGTTAACGAAAAATTGTTGCAAACCAATCATTATGTAGCCGATACATTGCTAGATGAAAATGAGTTTAAGCGTGTATTTGCTCCTGCAGTTGAGAAGCTGGCGCGGTTTAATCAAAAAGGATACGATGAGGCAATCATCATCCTGATATTGATTGTGTATTCATTATTGATGGGGCAGCACAATGTCTCCAAAATAATGAGTATGGAAAAGAGCAACTGGGCCTGTGAAATGATAAATGGTGAGTTAACATTAACCACTGCCGCCAAATGGCAATTGTTTATTAGTACCAATATTTTTCGCTTCATAATTGTTCGCTGGATATGGATGTATGGATGTTGGGTATGGATACTTATTAAAATTTCGGGGTGCAAATTCAATTTGGCTCTGCACCATGCCGACAGGGTATGTGGTCTGAATATGCTGGTATTACCCTTACGCGCATTTAATAATTTTTTTGTGGCGCTGGCTATCATGTCTTCGGGTAACCTCATCAACAAAATAGTGTACGAGCACGAAAATCTGGAGTCCGTTAAAATGGAAATAGTAGTAACCATTGTGGCAAGTTTTGTGTTTTTGCTGGCCCCCTATTTAAGCTTTACCAAAATATTGCAACGCGCCAAAAATGATGCTGAGTTGTGGCTCAGTCGCAGGTCGGCCGAATTGAGTAAAGGTTACCAAAAACAGTTTGTTGAAAAACAGCCGGTGGATGATGCTGCTGAAAAAGTTGATGCATCAGTAATGTCAGATTTTAACGCAACATATGATGTAATGTTATCCATTAAACCGGTACCATTTTCGGTTCGTGATGTTATTGGTTTGGCTATTCCCATTGCACTTGTATTTTTACCTACCTTGCTTTCATTTATGACCATCAAGGAACTTTTCAATATTGTGATTAACTTTATTGCGTAAGGATGCGTTACATTATTCAGTTGGCATACAAAGGAACCCGTTATCATGGTTGGCAAAAGCAGCATAATGCACTTACCGTGCAAAGTGTGCTTGACGAAAAATTATCATTATTGATAGGGGAAAATATTGAAACACTTGGTTGCGGCCGAACAGATAAAGGTGTGCATGCAACCAATTTTTACGCTCATTTTGATACCACTAAATTGATTGATGGTGATCATATTGTTTATAAACTCAACCATCTTTTACCCGACGATATTGTTGTGTTTGCCGTTCAGCAGGTGGATGAAACATTTAATGCCCGCTTTGATGCAACCAGTCGCACTTATGAATACTGGATTACCCGGCAACAAAATCCATTTTTAACAGAGCAGGCATGGTATCAGTATGGCAACCTGAATATTGAAAAAATGAATGAAGCAGCTGCAAAACTGATCGGAAAAAAGGATTTCGAAAGCTTTAGTAAAGTACATACCCAGGTAAATAATTTTATATGTGATGTAATGTATGCAAAATGGGAATTTGCAAATGATAAACTGATATTTACGATACAGGCCAATCGGTTTTTGCGCAATATGGTACGAGCCATTGTGGGTACCTTGATGGAAGTAGGTAAAGGTAAGCTGACATTGCAGGATGTTCAGGATATACTGGACAGTAAAAACCGGTGTGAAGCCGGCCAATCCGTTCCTGCACATGGATTGTTTTTAACTAAAATTGTATACCCCAATTTGCCCAGAAAGAACAACTGATTATGGCAAAAAAATTGACCCAACAACATAAAGCAGGTTCGGCATTTAATATTGGTTTATTAAAACGGGTTTATGCACTGGCCAGCCCTTATAAAAGCAAAGTAATGATTGCTGTTATTTTGGTTGTGGCAATGTCCTTCCTGGCAACCTTCCGGCCTTTTTTAATTCAGTATACCATTGATCATTATATTGTAAATAATGACATGGAAGGACTCATAAAAATGAGTGTCCTCATTTTTGTGTTATTGTTGGTGCAGTCACTTTTTCAGGTGTGGAGTACCGTATTAACTAATTTTTTGGGGCAAAGCGTAATTAAAGATTTACGCAATAATGTGTATGATTATTTA
>CALRRW020000229.1:0-3910 GCA_943370695.1 Comamonas sp. lk
GCATTAAACCACCGGACGAAACCCAAAATTGTGGCGATTCACCAGATGAGTACTATTATTTAAGTGCTGCACAAAAATCTATCATTCCTTATACTGGTTATGATACGATAAGCATGGTAAGCAATACGGGTGATACCATACATTGTATCGGCATAGGGAAACAATATTTTAACACAAGGGTTTTTCAACCACACTCTCATCCATCATGTGCTGGTTATGGAACGGATAAATTTTATGAAGCGTATAAAATTGAATTTAGTGATAGTTTAAAAAATGAACAGATTGAATTATCAAGTTATAAATACTATGACAAAACTCCATATGATGGATTACCAGAGGTTGTTGTTAATATTAAAGGCAAAAACTACTTCATCCTTATCTTTAATATTTCAGATCCATCTGCGCAAAACTTTATTGGTAACGTTACAATTAGAGGTACACTTTATTCAGCTGTAAGTAAAGTATTTTTTAGCCCATTAGATACAAGTAATTTTATACTAATTAATAGGGAAAATGGGATAATAAAATTACAGTTAGGTACCAATGAAACATGGGAACTCTTATCAAAATAAATAATCTAGGCAAAATACAATTAGATCAATAAAAATGGTAACTCTTAACTGACAAAACAATAGGCTATGAATACTTCGACTCAAAAGCAAGTAATATTTTTATTTGTATTATACATAATGACCTTATGTTTATTTTCTAATCTTTATGCACAATGCAACAAGGGTATACTTAAGACTCCTGATGAGTACGTCAAAAATAGACTGCACGGTGACAATATGATATATGGGCATCCGTAAATCAAGACATCTAATTTTATCAAAAAGTCTTACCTATATTTATACAAATAATAACCTCAAGCAATGAAACGTATACTACTCTTTCTATTTACCCTAATTGCATTTAGCAGTTTGGTTATGTTGCACAGTTGCATTAAACCACCGGACGAAACCCAAAATTGTGGCGATTCACCAGATGAGTACTATTATTTAAGTGCTGCACAAAAATTGACCTCCCCCCAAGTATTCAGACGGTTTGAATTAGAGTTTCCGGGCTTGTTTGATGCAAGTTAATAAATTCTTTGGGAGTTAAATCATTCAATGAACTGTGTGGTCTGAAGTGGTTGTATTCCCATCTATAATTCTCGGTTTTTTCTTGAGCATCTTGCATGGACAAGAACCAATTTACAGACAAGCATTCATCTCTGAACTTGCCATTGAAAGACTCGACATATGGATTATCTGTAGGTTTTCCTGGTCTCGAGAAGTCCATTGTTACATTGTTTTCATAAGCCCACAGGTCAACCTCTTTTGATATAAACTCACTTCCATTATCGCATTGTATTCTCTCCGGATAAACATTCTCGATCATGCAAATCCTGCTTAGTTCATGCACAACATCGATACCTTTAAGGGATTTTCCAACGAGCAAACCGAGGCAGGTTTTACTGTAATTATCCACTACAGTTAAGATTCTAAAACGCTCTCCGTTGAATAGGGCATCCTGCACAAAATCCATACTCCAAACCCTATTGATGGATTGATTCTCCAATCGCTCCAAACGATGCGCTCAGCTTCGGTTTCTTCTGGGTCTTTTAGTTCGTAGGTTCAATCCTTCTGCCTTATAAATCCTGTACATCCGCTTATGATTATCCATAAAACCCTCCCGTCTCATCAAGATAAATATTCGTTTAAATCCGTATCTGACACGAGTCTGAGCAATCTCCTTCATGCGCATCTTCAACAATGTATCGTCTTTGGGGTGATGCCGGTAATAGAACATAGAATGGCCAAGCCCAACACACCGACATGCGCGCCTTGTAGGAACCCGATAGTTATCTATTAACCAGTTCACCATTTCTTTCTTGTAAGGAGGCTTTATAGCTTTTTTTTATGACATCTTGCAGCATCTGTTTGTCCAAACTTAAATCCGCTACGAGCTTTTTTAACTGGTAATTCTCTTCTTCAAGTTGCCGAAGCTTCTTTAACTCCGTCACACCAACGCCTCCATACTTCTTTTTCCAGTTGAAAAATGTGGCTTGTGAAATACCCATTTGACGGCAAATCTCTTCAGTGCGAGTGCCTGTCTCAGATTGTTTAATCGCATAGACAATCTGTGCTTCCGTAAATTTTGACTTTTTCATGGTAACAATCGATTTTTAAATGTACTTTTTGTTAGCCGAAATTCTAGTTCTAAACTATCCAGTTTTGTGGGGGGAGGTCAAAATCTATCATTCCTTATACCGGTTATGATACGATAAACATGGTAAGTAATACTGGCGATACCATTCATTGTATTGGTTCCGGGCAACAATATTTCAATACACGAAAATTTCAACCACATTCTCACCCATCTTGCGCTGGTTATGGAACAGAGAAGTTATACGAAGCATATAAAATTGAGTTTATTGATAGTTTAAAAAACATTGTTATTCAGCTTACTCATTATAAACTCAAAGAGTTTCCCCAAAACTATCTTCCCTTTAATCAGAATGAGATAAATGATATTGTCGAAGTGATTTTTGATAAGGGATTATACTATATTCAAGATTTTCAGATATCTAACAGCAATGTGAAGACTTTTTATTTCAATGAAATTTTATTGGGTGGTAATAAATATTATGCTGTTACAAAAATTGAAAAGGACTATTACCAAGATAGTTCATTCTTTCTTTACTTTAATAAAACTGAAGGGCTTTTAAAAATACAATTAACGAATACTAAAACATGGGAACTATTACCTAATTAAACCTATATTAAAGCTTATGAATACATTAACTAAACAAATAATAATTTTACTCATACTATTCACCCAAACGTTAATTGTTTTTTCTAATCTTCATGCACAATGCAATAATTCTTTCCTAAAGACACCAAAAGAATTTGTGAAAAATAGACTTGAAGGGGACAATAAGATATACGGGCATCCGTATACTATGTTTAATAAAAGATATTCGAATTTTAATATCAAAAATGAGATTGATACAATCTGCAAGAATATTCAATTCGATAATAAGATATGAAAAATATATAGAGATATAATCTCTTACTGTAACAACGCAACTAAACCAGAAGATTTGCCCCCAAGCGAAAAGATTTACTGGATGGAAAGCCAATTAAATTTGATTGCGGAAGCAAAATTGCCAGTCTAATACATATCCTTTTTTTTTCTGATTTCCACTCTAAGTATTTAGGAAAGTTGAATCAATCAATTAAAGTTGAATTTTTCCTTCTCTGATTTTGTATTATCTTACTTTTATATAATTTATTTTATGAAACCATCTATTCAATTCATATGTGTCAATAAATTAAACTTTTGCTAATATGAAAACTATATACAACAATATTCTCGCAAGTTTTACAATAATTTTCATATTGTCTTTAAGTCTGATATTTATGAGTTGCGCTAATGATCGAGAGCCTTCATGTGTTGGTACTACTAACTATTATAGATTTTCTGATTTGGATTTAACCCGAATTCCCTACAAAGGATTTGATACCATTTTGTTTTTAAACCAAGTTTTAGATACAGAAATTTATATCGGTACAGAATTGAATAAATATGTAACTGAAAAGGTTACGGACAACCCAAATCCAGATTGTGGAATTGATGGACGCTCAAAAATTGTATATGATAATCAGAAAATCACATTTATATCATCTATTCAAAAGAAATTGAATATCAACATGAGTACCAACAATAGCAGTATGGTAGTTATTATAGATTCCTCAGATTTCGCTTTTATTTATGCTGAAATTTCAAATAAAAATTTATTTTACAATACAACATTTGATTCTATTTCTCTACCAACAGGTAAATTCTTTAATGTCACTTTATTTGGAGGCAAAACACATCCTACAGATAAATTATATATGAACAAAACAGATGGAATCGTTCGAGT
>CALRRW020000230.1:0-3902 GCA_943370695.1 Comamonas sp. lk
AGAGGCATTTCGTTAATCATCAAAGACGGCTGCAATAGACCTTTTTATGTAATGGCCGACAGGTACCGCATTCGCCAGGTATTGGTGAACCTGGTGCTCAATTCCATTAAATATGGAAAAGAGTTTGGCACCACCACTGCTGCTTATTATGATATGGACGAAAATATCCTGATTGAAATTGGTGATAATGGAGAAGGTATGGAGCAGGACCATTTATCGCGTATTTTCGAACGGTTTTACCGCGTGGATAAAAGTCGTGCAAGAGAAGAAAGTGGTCCGGGTGGAACCGGTTTGGGACTGGCCATTGTAAAACACATCATCGAAGCGCATAACCAAACCATTAATGTGCGCAGCCAGGTGGGGCAGGGAACTACTTTTGGTTTTACCTTAAAAAAGGCCTCCGGAAATTAAACAATACTATTTGAGGGAACACATTCACGGCTAAAGGGGGAACTCTTTTTAACGGGATGGGGTGCGTTTTCCAATTGCAATAAAAGCAACTGCGATGATTGCGAATACACCTGTAACGAGTAAACTATTTACCAAAACGGTTTGAATACCCAGTTTATCTACATCCACAAACGGGTAAGGATAAAAATGCGAAAGGGAACCCCGCACGAGGATAAAAACCAAATACACAAAAGGGTATCCGAGCCAACCCCAAAGTTGCCTGTAACGCAGGGTTGAGTTATTGTAGGTTACAAACCAATACACAATTACAAGAATGGGAATGAGGGAATGCAGCAGTTCATTCACCACCATCTGAATTCCGGTTGGCGTCCAGATTGGCCTTAATACAACCTGGTAAACAAGTCCAACAACCGTGATGTATACGGTGATGGCTGTAACGTTTTCGGGTTTGGTTCTGAACGAAAATAAACCTTTGCTCAACTGAAAGGTTTCGGCTGTAAAATATGCCAGTACCATCAGGTTGGTGAGGATGGTGAAATAACTGAAAAACCGGATATTGGTTTCAATGATGGAAGCTGTGCGGTTTTCAATAATCAGGTAATACTGAGCGCCAACGGCAAAACATCCTAATACAAAGAGGATGATGGATAGTGTTTTTTTCATAGCAGTGATTGATTATGTGAATGGGATTACTTCGATTTTGATTGAAGCAATATACGCTGCAGATATGAAGTAAAGATTTTGTTGGTAGGATAGGAACGGTGAGAGGTCATATTGTTAAACACCAATGCCACTCCCAGTAATATTAATGAACCCGATAATACAGGCGACAACACATAAAAATATCCCAGGGCTTTAATTTTTTCGGAACCAATCACCGCAATGAGTGCAGTAGCGCCACCGGGGGGATGTAAGGTTTTGGTAATTTGCATGGACACAATAGAAAGTGCTACGGCCATAGGAGCGGTGAGCCAGATGATATCGGGTAAAAGTTGGTACACGGTAACACCTATTAAGGCGGAAACAACATGGCCTCCGATTAGATTACGGGGTTGTGCGAGGGGACTTTGAATGGCTCCATACACCAATACACTTGATGCTCCGAATGAGCCAATCAACAACACGTTTTCGGATTGCAGCAATAATTTACTTTGGCAAAAAGCAATCAAACCGATACCTACAAATGCCCCGATAAACGACCACAGTTGTTCTTTATAATCAACCAGCGTTTCTTTGTAAACGATGTATCTGGAAACCCTCAGGCCACGTTTGATTGTTTTTCTAACCATCTTGTCTTGTATAAGGTTGCAAGGTGAAAATCACTTCTGCATACAAACATACACCTCTCTGTTAGAATGGGGGTAAGGTGCTTACAATATTTTGGAGCATAACCGCTTTTTATGAAGCCATAACGGCAATAACGAGGGTTAACAGAAACAATACACGAAAAGTTATCATTGGCCAGGAAAATGTAATTGATTTCATAAAAAATAGATTAAGGTTAAACAATGAATATAGATACCTACGAAATAATTGTGCCTAAACGTCTAAGCGGAAAATCATTTTTCTGTCATGCCTCATTACGCTATTGATTATCAAGTCTTAAATTTTACTTTTTGTTAATGTTGATTCTGTTAATTTAGCCCTATGAAAAAAATAATCGTGTTGCTGGTATGCCTCTTCCTATTTGCCGGGGGCGGATACACCTGGGGATTTTTCGGTCACAAACTGGTTAACCGGATGGCCGTTTATACCTTACCGGAATCGCTGTTATTATTTTATAAAAACAATATTGAATACATCACTGATCATTCGGTGGACCCAGATAAGCGCAGGTACAGTGTACCGGAAGAAGCTCCGAGGCATTATGTGGACCTGGATCATTACGAAATGTATGCACCGGTGGATACGGTACCGAGGTACTGGAAAGATGCCGTGGCAAAATACACGGAGGATACCCTGAATGCATACGGCATTGTTCCTTGGCATATCAATACGATGAAGTATCGCTTAACGGAGGCCTTTAAGGAGAAGGATGTAGAGAAAATATTAAAATACTCTGCAGAAATTGGCCATTATATAGCCGATGCGCATGTGCCCCTGCATGCCACTGAAAATTACAACGGGCAACTTACGGGGCAAAACGGCATTCACGGATTCTGGGAATCGCGGTTGCCCGAATTGTTTAATGATGAGTATGATTTTTTTGTGGGTCGAGCTTTTTACGTAAATGATGTATTGGGCTTGGCGTGGAAAGCAAGCGAAGGAAGTTTTGCCGCCAAAGATTCGGTACTGGAATTTGAACGTACACTTAATCTTTCGTTTCCATCCGACCAAAAATATACACTGGAACAAAAGGGCCAGACACAGGTAAAAATGTATTCGAAAGCATACGCCAAAGCATATCATGATATGCTGGGCAACCAGGTGGAGCGCAGGATACGTGAGAGTGTGCTGGCTGTTGGCTGCATTTGGTACACCTGCTGGGTGGATGCAGGGCAGCCGGATTTAACCGGATTAAAGCCGGTAAAGATGACAGATGCGGAGCGTAAAAAAGCTATTGCGGATGAGCATAAATTATTGGAAGAGCGCAGGATGATTGGAAGGGGAGAGTAAGGTTTGGTGACCGAATGTTGAGGATGTGGTTGAGGTAATCCCCAACTGTGTATAACTTGTGTTTAATTGCAGCGCCCGTGCCCATATTTTCGTAACCATACAGCAGAAATTACATTCAGATGAAATTCATAGTAAACAGTACCACTTTATTGAAACACCTTTCCATGATTGATGGAGTTGTTGTGTCAAAACCCATCATCCCGATTTTGAACAATTTTTTGTTTGATATTAAAGATGGAGAGTTAAAGATTTCGTCAACGGATCTTGAAACCACCATGACCACCATTATCAAGGTAGATGCAAAAGAAGATATGTCGATTGCCATTCCTTCCAAAACCACAATGGATTTATTGAAGAGTTTGCCTGATCAACCTTTGGCTTTTTCAATCAACCTCGAAAAAGGTGCTGTTGAAATTAAATACGATGCAGGTAGGTTTAAACTTACTGCCCAAAAAGGAGATGAGTTTCCTAAAAATCCAACAGTGGATGGCGGACAAAAATTTACGATGCCGGCCAAGGTGTTGCAAAAAGCCATTACCAAAACCGTATTTGCAACCAGCAGCGATGAACTCAGACTAAACCTTACAGGTGTATTTGTTCAGTTAACACCGGGTGATATTACTTTTGTGGCAACCGATGCAAACCGTTTGGTACGTTTTAACCGTGAAGATATTAAACCGGGTGTAGAAGATGCATTCATCTTACCTAAAAAAGCATTGAACTTATTAAAGGCAGCTTTGCCGAATGATGATACGGAAGTAACCATTGACTTTAACAAATCGAATGCGCACTTTACATTTGGTGATGTAACCTTGGTTTGTCGTTTAATTGACGAAAAATATCCTGACTACAAAGCGGTTATTCCACAGGAAAAC
>CALRRW020000231.1:0-3893 GCA_943370695.1 Comamonas sp. lk
TTTGAGGATATACATATAACTTCCATAACCAATGAGTGAGCCAGCAACAATAAGATACACCAAGCTCCAAAGTCCATCCGTGGTTGGATGAAAAGCCGGCCATTCTCCTATTGAACTTCCAAAAACCAATAAAATTATACCTGCACTCAGCATCTGAAAACTTGCACCATACAAAGGATGCAATGCCAGCGGATGCTGTTTAATATATACCGAACCAAAACCCCAACTCATAATGGCAATCAGTAAAAACACAATGCCCATTATATAATTGGGATTGGCAAGGTCTGCCAAATTGTTTTTAAATATTAAAAATTGTGCGGCTAAACACAATACAATTCCGATGATAACCTGAATGGTAAGCTTTTCCTTGTTGCCCATTAATGCATTGGCACCGATAATCATTAAAGGCGATAAAGCACAGATGAGCGCAGTGAGTCCGCTGGTAATATACATTTCGGCCCACGATACCAATCCGTTTCCCAATACCAATAACAATACCCCGTTAATCACACATACCTTGAGCTGAGCAACGGTTGGGAGTTTATACCCCCTTATTAAAAAATACGAACAAATTAACAATCCTGCAGTAAAATGACGGAACCCTGCCATTAAAAAAGGAGGCATTGATTCGACCCCTACACGGATGGCTAAAAAAGTTGTCCCCCAAAATATGGCTACTGCTAAATAGGCAGCCCAGGCATTAATTGATGATTGATTTTTCACAGCGGCAAAAGTATTTGATTATTTGGCAATTTGTTGGGCAAGTGCCATAAAGTACTCTGCCGAATGCAACAACCGGCTCCCATACCAGCTAAACAATTCGCCATCAACCAGTAAAACCTGTGCTTGCGGACATACGAGTTGTAACTCTTCAATGTGTTTTGCCTTAAACGGATACGGTTCTGATGAAAGTAAAATCAGGGAAGGATTAAGCGCTTTTAAGCGCTCATCAGAAAGTTCAGGGTAACGGGATGATTCATTAACGGCCACATTTTCCAACCCCATTCTGCTCATCATATCAGTGATGAAGGTGTTTTTTCCGGCTGCCATCCAAGGGCTTCGCCAAATCAAATAAACCGTATGTTTGAGGGTTGATGTTTGAGGGTTAGGGGTTAACCGAGCAAAAGAGGTAGCGATTGTTTGGGTCAGTATTTTGGCTTGGGTTTCTTTGTTCACCAGCTCCCCTATTTTCACAATCATGTCCACTGCATCATCCAATTGTTGAATATCACTCATCCATACAGGACAGTATTTGGCCAGTTCGGTAATGGTTTCTTTATCATTTTCTTCTTTATTGCCAATTATTAAATCGGGCTTCAAAGCCAGTATTTTTTCTATGGAGGGCTTTTTGGTACCGCCAACACGGGGTTTAACAGCATGCATTTCGGCTGGATGAATACAAAATAATGTTTGCCCAACTACCTCATCATGAAGACCTAAATCATACAGCAGCTCCGTTTGGGAAGGCACCAAACTCACGATACGTTTGGGAGGAAAAACAACCTCCACTTCGCGGTTCATTTGGTCGGTAAAAACACTTTTGGTTATCATGGTTCAAAAATATGCTTCTCTCCCGTTCATTTTAATGTTTAAAAATGTTTTATTTGTTTGCAAATAACCAAACACACCAAAAACTATGGAAACAGAAAAACAAACAATCGTAAACCAAGGAATGAAATTTGGGTTGATTATGGGATTTATCCAAATAGCCATTACCATATTGTTATACACCCTTGATAAAAACCTCCTTGTTGACTTTAAGGTATTGGCGGTAATAATGGTTATCAATATTGCGTTAATGGTATGGCCGGTGCGCAACTATAAAAAACAAAACGAAGGAACCATTACGTTTAAGGATGCCTTTATGATTTGCCTGTTGACCATTGTAGGCGGAACATTATTAAGCATCGTGTTTAGTTATTTCCTGTACAACCTTATCGACCCTACACTGGCTGATTTTATCAAAGAGCGTACGCTTGAAAAAACGGCAGGTATGATGGAAAGTTTTGGCGCACCTCAAGAAGCCATTGAAAAAGCGATAACCGATATCGAAAAACAGGATTTCCAAATGACTCCGTCAAAACTCGGTGGACAATTTTTGCAAGCCGTTTTGTTTGGATGCATTCCTGCTTTGATTGTTGCTGCTATTATGCGTACTAAACAAAAACCTGTAGACGATATACAATAATGACCAAACTGAATATTTCCGTAATTATCCCGTTGATAAACGAAGAAGAATCGTTGCCCGAACTGGTGCAGTGGATTGAACGGGTAATGCACGAAAACAACTACACCTACGAAATTATCATGATTGATGACGGAAGCACGGATCAGTCGTGGGACGTTATCAGCAAACTGAGTACCGCCAATGAACGGATAAAAGGCATTCGGTTTCGCAGAAATTACGGAAAATCAGCAGCCCTCAATGTGGGTTTCCAGGATTGCCTGGGCGATGTGGTGATTACCATGGATGCCGACTTACAGGATTCTCCTGATGAAATTCCTTCGTTGTACAATATGATTGTACAGGATGGATATGATATCGTAAGCGGATGGAAAAAGAAACGGTACGATCCATTGAGTAAAACCATTCCAACCAAACTGTTTAACTGGGCCACCCGCAAAATGAGTGGTATTAATAATTTACACGACTTTAACTGCGGACTTAAAAGTTACAGAAGCGAGGTTGTGAAAAACATTGAGGTGTACAATGAGATGCACCGGTACATTCCGGTTATCGCCAAGTGGGCCGGCTTCCGTAAAATAACGGAGAAAGAGGTTGTGCACCGCGAACGTAAATACGGAACAACCAAGTTTGGCCTCGAACGTTTCATCAATGGATTTCTGGATTTGCTTACCATCTTTTTTGTGAGCAAATTTGGCAAACGTCCTATGCACTTTTTTGGTGTAATGGGAACCTTGTCATTCTTCCTCGGATTTTTTATCACCCTTTACCTTATTGGTGAAAAAATATACAATTCCTACCACGATATTTTTGAGCGAAACGTTACGGACCAGCCGATGTTTTACCTTGCACTGGTAGCCATCATCATTGGTGCTCAATTGTTTTTAGCAGGATTTTTGGGCGAAATGATTTCACGCAACTCCAGCGACCGGAATTATTATGGTATCAAACAAAAAATAGGCTTTGAGTAAAATACTGATTGTAGGACCTGCTTACCCGTTGAGGGGTGGATTAGCTACGTATAATGAACGCCTGGCCCGTGAGTTTAAAACCATGGGACACACATGCGATATCCTGAGTTTCTCCTTGCAGTACCCCAACTTTTTGTTTCCCGGCAAAACGCAATTTTCTACCGATGCTGCTCCCGAAGACTTAACCATTTTAACAGCCATCAATTCGGTTAACCCTTTTAACTGGTTGAAGGTGGGCAGGCAAATTAAAAAAGCCCATTACGATATTGTTATTTTCAGGTACTGGATGAGTTTTATGGCACCCGCTTTGGGAACCATTGCACACATCATTAAACAAAATAAGCATACCCGCATCTTAGCCATTACCGATAATATTATTCCGCACGAACGCAAGTTTTTCGACACGCCTTTTACCAAGTATTTCCTCTCAACATGCGATGGTTTTTTAACCATGTCGCAATCGGTGCTTGGTCAATTAAAACAGCTTAATCAACACAAACCGGCCACCTATGTTGCGCATCCAATGTACGACATGTTTGGCCCCGAATTATCCAAAGAAAATGCACGTGCCAAACTCGGATTAGCTGCCGGTGAAAAGTACTTATTGTTTTTTGGGTTTATCCGAAAATACAAAGGATTGCATTTATTGCTGGATGCATTTGCCGATGAACGCATCAAAGCATTGGGTTGTAAATTAATTGTGGCGGGAGAGTTTTATGAAGATGCTCAACCCTATC
>CALRRW020000232.1:0-3876 GCA_943370695.1 Comamonas sp. lk
TTTTTTAGTTCTTCTTGAGTAATGTAGTACTCGTCCAAGTACTCTTTTGTCCATATGCTAAACATTCCGTTAATCTGTTTTATTCTGTTAGAATCAATCTCGATAAGGAAAGGAGTCAATTGTGATATTTCCATACTGTCTGATTTCTCGAAGATGAAAAATGATGGTTCACTTGCCTCGATAACATTGTTAAGAACTACAATTTTATTAAAGTGGTATCTATAGTGTTTTGCGTGAATATTGTATCTGTAATCTATTGTGTCCACTTTACGAAACCAAGACTTACTGGCTCCATTGGATGTATTCATTGCAGATAAAGAGTCCCTTATGAGGTCTGCATAAGTGTAATGTGTCGAGTCGTGAAGAACTTCTTTTAGAAAAGTCTTTATTTCTCCCTGATAGTCTGTTGTCTTAGTTTGACTCCAAACTGGCATTTGGAAAAGTATAGATAATATTATTAAAAGTGTCCTCATAAAATTGCCACTAACGTTCCGCGGCTAGCCGCTGTTGCCGTTTGCGGAGTATTTAATTGTCAAGCTAATATAGTGAAACTGCGGAAATAGAAAACTAGAACTTAACGAACTAACGGCAATAGTGGCTGGGCGCTGTTATGTACAGCTTAATTCCTTGAGTCTATCTAATGCTCTTCAGTGAAAAACGCTTTTAGCTTTTCTTGAAGTTCAATATTCTCGTTAGTCTCAATTATCATTTCGAAGGTAGAGTTAGTCTCAAATAGAATTGTCTTAACGGATGATTTGATAATAACAGATTCTTTTGTTAGCCTAAAGTCATTAATTACACATAAAAAGATTGGTTTTGGAAATCTGTCCGCATGAATTTTATATTTAACAAATAAGAAAATATCAGGACAAAATATGTAAGACATGTCGGGAATTAAAACAAATCCGGTCTCTTGAATGTAGAGTTTTGCCTGCTGTATACTTAGGCTTTGTTCAGCATCTGTTGGATGCAAATACCGTATATCAACATTTATAGAACTATTGTCAATGGTGAAATTTAGAAAAGCCTTATTGCATATAATTCTACGTCTTACTTCATAAATAGTATGCGTCAATGCAATAAGTATAAATAAGATCGCTAGCCACATTTTAGGAGAGTCGTTTTAAGTTGTACATAACGTTTCCACGCCTTGCGCTCGTTGCCGATTGCGTAGCAGAAACTGTCAACCAAGATAAAATTATTTGCGTACATATAAACTTCATTTTACCACGTCAACGGCAATGGCGCAAGACGTGTGTTAGCAGCAGTACTAGTATGTCTGATATGTGAACTTATAGTGAATCCATTCGTCTCCGCTCGTTATTTCTATAAGTTTACCCTGACTGTCGTAGTTATAATGAACGTACTTTTCTTTCTTCCCATTTGAGTATACAGCCTCGCTACCCTTTTTTCTCCCCATTTTATCATAATAGTAAATGGAAACTAAAGTTTCGGCTGTGTCGTCTGAGTTAAGTGTCTTAACTAAAACGGTGTCACCTTTAATAAACTCAAATTTCTGAGTGTACGACAACACTGTGTCATACCACAGTTTTTGTGTTTCTATAACTCTCTTTTGCTTATCATAAATGTATAAGATACTGTGGTCTATTATTCCGTTATCATAAATTTGCTTTTTCTGTAGTAACTTGTCTGAATTGTAAAGGAAATATGTAGAATCAATCCCGTGGTCACATGTCAAGTCAATATTCTTACTAACAACAAGATTACTTTCCTTATAATAGATGAACGTATCTTTTGTCCAACACTGTTCTGAGTTGTGTCCATAAAGTATAAGGTTCTTTCTCTCTATAAGTTCACCTTTACGGTTGTATGTTTCTTCTGAGTTTTTTACTATGCTAGTATTGTATGAGCCATAAATCCATGATATCATTTTCTTTATTTCATGTCGCTTATTAAAGCTTATTTCACTTTGTGTTTGTTGCCCAAGCACTAAGTGGGTAAGAAAAAATATCTGAGTCAATATTAGTGTCAATTTCATAGTCTGTCGCGTATTGCTGCTAACTTGTTTATATCCGCCACTTTTTGGCGCTTATGCTACATGAATCTGTTGGATAAGCGCCATCAAAGGCATTCAGTAAATTTATTTAAACATACTTCTCTTTCCCCAATTTTCAAAAAAAGAGTATTCAGGAAAGCTAGACTAATTTTGGCTTATAGCGAATACGCCAACAGATACACCACATACTCTGCAAAGAAAAACCACCAAAAACGTTTGTAGAATGTTTTGATGGATTGGTGTTCATTCAGTTTGATGGAAAAGGCATTGAGGATAAACAGCAGCAACAATACAATATGTCCGTAGAGCAATACTTTGGTTTCTGTAGAAGGGGTTGCCGATAGATCATATGATAAAACATAATCAACATACTTCATGTAAATGGTAAACAGGTAAGCCGAACCCACTAGCACGTGTCCCATTACCAAAGCTGCTTTTGGCGAATACAGGATGGCGAATGTTTTGATATGGTATTGTGCATCGCCTTTGATATCGGGTAAATCTTTAAACCAGGAAATCACCACGCTGAAAATGATGACAAACAAGGTGAGGATTTTGATGTTCATGGGCATTTCCAGCGAGCCATTGATGAGGTAATTAAACACGAGGAATCCTCCCGCATTGAGCAATACTCCGCGCACGGTGGTGATGGACAAAGCGGCTGTGATATGGTGTTGTTTGAGGTAAAAAGGGGGCATGGAATAGGCCCAGCCAATGGTGGTAGAGAGTACAATGATGGCAAACAGGTAAGGGCTTACATACAACGCCAATCCCAAACTAACCAACAAGGAAGAGGCCACAATAAATTTTGCTTCGCGTATGCTTAATACACCGGCCGGAATAGGTAAGGAAGGTTTGTTGATTTGGTCTATCTCAACATCGGCAATTTGATTGATGCCCACAATAAACACATTGCAGGTAATGCCAATAATGATGGCAATTGCTAACAACGGCAGGTCTTGTTTTTGCTGTTGTTGGCATACAATGGTGTACAATGTAAAGATGCTGATGATGCTGCCGATAATGGTATGCGGCCGGCTAAATTTCCAAAGGGTGTTAAGGGCTTTCATAGAGTAGGTTGGATATGAATAACAATCAAAGAACTTAAACCGTTTTTGAGGCGGAGTGTTTTCACCGATTGGTTTTCGTTGGCAAATAATAATTGGTATTGCTTGAGCGAACGTGATTTGAATACTGAGATGATACCATCCAAGGTAATGGTAAACAGGTTAATGGGTAAGATATAAGTAAAAAACAAACGTCCGAAAGAGAGCGGACGGATAAAAGGAGTGAGCAGCAAACAGCCGATGGTGGTCATGAAACATACTTTGAGCAGGCAAGCGGCAGTGGGTTCAAGTACTTCCACCACAAAGGCTTCTGCTCCCTGTGATTGAATGTTGCGCACCAGCTGCAATTTTTCTGCATCTGTAAAATGGTGAAACGCATTGTACAGGGTGTAATAACCTGCCTGCCCGAATACCGGTTGCAGTGCATCTGTGCTCACAGATGAATAGGAGACAGAGGGGTGGGTGAAAGGTAAAACGGTTGGGTATTTATCGGTGAGCAAAAGGCTGCTGAAACAATTGCTTTGGTGAAAGATGCTGATGGCGGGTTCTCCGCTTCCGGAACAAAGATCGGTTACCGTTTTTTTTGCCAATCCCAATCCCTGAAGGTATTGTACAAATGGTTTGTAAAACCCGAACCGCACCACAACAAAACCGATAAAGGAGGTTTGGAAATTTCTGAATATAGCCGGAAACCAATTAAAGTCTTCAAGTTCTTTCATTCGATATGCTAATGTAGGCAATAATCTTGTTTCATGTTTTTTTATGTTTTGTAATCAGGAAAGGAGTTGTTTT
>CALRRW020000233.1:0-3864 GCA_943370695.1 Comamonas sp. lk
ATTAGGTTGGGTTTACTTAAGAATTTATCAGGACAGCACTTTTGAATTTATCTTAGCCGGTATTCGTTCCGACAAAGACATCTATAAAGGTAAAGTAAAAATTCATGGTGACAGTTTATTTTTCACATATATTGACAGTATTCCGAAAGCCGGAAAAACTGCTTTTTTTAATGATAAAGTAGTTGAATATGTTGATGGAGAATATTCTGAACGACTAAGTATAAGTTCAACAACAATATCCAACAACAAGAGTTCCTGAATCAAAAATTGATGATGAATACAATACTGATTTAACTCCTTCTGTTAAATATCCGCAAATCATCCATGGGCTATGGATTAAAAAGCCATGGAATTTCCCCTCATAAATTTAACTTCTATTTACAACCAAACTTTTCGACCTTAGCTGCATGAAACTCTCTTTTTACTTTTCGGCTGTGATGGTGTTGCTGTTTGCTGCTTGTAAGAGCTCCTATCAATATACGGAGCGCAGCGCTTCCCTTACCAATATCCAAAAGGACTCGCTTCACTTGTATGATTCGGCAGCACATTACCTGATTGCCCCGTATAAGCTAAGGCTCGATTCGCAAATGAATGTGGTGATTGCTACCACCACCACCAAACTCACCAAAGATAAACCCGAAAGCACCCTCGGAAATTTTGTATGTGATGCATCGGTATGGTATGCGGCCAATCATTATCATAAACCTATAGATATATGTGTGATGAATTTTGGCGGTATCCGCCTACCCAGCATTGAAGCCGGAAATATAACCACCGGAAGAATATACGAGCTCATGCCTTTCGACAATATGATTGATGTGCTGGAACTCAAAGGCGATAAAATAAATGCACTCCTGCAACTGGTAGCCGCTGCTGATGGCTGGCCCGTGTATGGCATCAATATGCAAATAGAAAACGGCAAGGCAGTGAATATCTTGATCGGTGGCGCACCGCTGGATACCAATAAAACCTATACATTGGTTACATCTGACTATGTGGCCAACGGTGGCGACAAAGCCGATATGCTTAAACAGTACGAAAAGCGTACATCCTTAAATTACCTGTTGCGCAATGCTATTTTGGATTACGCGGCCGCAAAAGGTTCCTTAACAATTACCATAGATGGAAGAATTACACGTAAACCGTAGGCGTTTTATCAAAACAACTGCTGCGCTGGGAGCGTATGGGTTGCTGGCCAATTCGCCACTGAGTGTGTTTGCCAAAACAGAACCGATGAAACTAACCATTTTGCACACCAATGACTGGCACAGCAGGATTGAAGCATTTCCCAAAGATGGCGGACCCAATCAGGGAATGGGCGGTGCGGCAGCGCGTGCTGCACTTATTGCCAACATCAGGAAACAAGAAGAACATGTACTGTTATTAGATGCAGGTGATATCTTTCAGGGAACACCTTATTTCAACTTTTACGGAGGTGAACTGGAATACAAACTGATGAGCAGCATGGGCTACGAGCTTGCTACACTTGGGAATCACGACTTCGATAATGGAATTGACGGAATTCTAAAACAACTTCCCAATGCCACTTTCAACTTTGTGAACTGCAACTATGATTTTGGCACAACAGCCTTAGCACAAGTGGTTAAGCCCTATAAAATCATCAAAAAAGGCGGCCTTAAAATAGGTGTACTCGGTGTAGGTATTGAACTAAACGGACTGGTTCCCGAAAAAAGCTATGCAGGTATTATATATAACGATCCCGTTGCCAACGCAAACAGGGTTGCCAGAGAACTCAAACTGAATGAAAAATGTGACCTGGTAATTTGCTTATCTCATTTGGGCTATAAATATGGTGGTGATAAAATTTCGGATGTAAAACTCGCTGCTCAAAGTGAACATATCGATTTAATCATTGGTGGTCATACCCATACCTTTTTGACCAAACCTGATTTGGTGAAAAATACAATAGGTAAAGACGTGATGGTGAACCAAGTGGGTTGGGCAGGTATCAACTTGGGCCGAATTGACTATTCATTTGAACCCCAGAAAAATAAAGGGTTTACAACAAATAGTTCACTAATCAATATTGGTGCAGACAAATGTTGACAACCATTCATCCTGATTCACTCCCATTCATTTTTTTTTTGAAAAAAGCAAGCTATCCACACACTATTCCACAATTTTTTCCGATTAAAAATTTATTAAAATCGATAAAAGTGATGAAGTATAAGCAGTTATCTTTTTATGATTTGAATGATAAAAAAATACTGTCCTAAAAATTTTTTTATTCACATTTTTTGTATCACCTTTCAGGTCGAAAAGAGTATCAAAGATGAGTGAAAAATCAGCCGACAATGTATGGAACAATTGCCTGAAGTTAATTCAGGACAATGTATCGCCTCAAAGTTTTAAAACGTGGTTCGAACCAATCAAGCCAGTGAAGCTTGAAAATAAAGTTTTAACAATTCAAGTGCCTAGTCAATTCTTCTACGAATGGTTGGAAGAACATTATGTTACCTTATTGAAAAAAACATTAAAACAAGAACTAGGAACAGGTTCCAGATTGGAGTATAATATAATAGTAGAGAACTCTACAAACAATGCAAATCCATATGTAGTGAATTTGCCGGGTAGTACCAATGCAAAATCAGATACACAAAATGTGAATGTGCCGCTTAACCTGAGCAGCAATATCAAAAACCCATTCATCATTCCGGGACTAAAGAAAATCAATATTGATTCGAATTTGAACTCGAACCTTACGTTTGATAATTTCATTGAAGGAGATTGCAATCGCTTGGCTCGTTCGGCAGGCTACGCTGTGGCGAACAAGCCAGGAGGAACATCGTTTAACCCTTTAATGTTATTCAGCGAAACAGGTTTGGGTAAAACCCACCTGGTGCAGGCAATCGGAAACATGATTAAGCAAAACAGCAAAAACAAAATTGTGCTGTATGTACCTGTCGAAAAATTCTGCAACCAATTTGTAGATTCTATCCGCAACAATTCCAACCAGGATTTTGTAAACTTCTACCAACATGTTGATGTATGGATTGTGGATGATGTTCAGTTTTTGGAAAACAAACAAAAAACACAAGAGATATTTTTTACCATCTTTAACCACTTGCACCAACTTGGCAAACAAATCATCTTAACAAGTGATCGTGCACCGAAGGATTTAAAAGGAATGGACGAGCGTTTGTTGTCCCGTTTCAAATGGGGACTATCATGTGATTTACAATCACCTGATTTTGAAACACGCTTGGCTATACTTGAACACATGATGTATGCTGATGGTATTAACCTGAGCCGTGATGTAGTTGAATACGTTGCACACAATATCAATACCAATGTACGTGAGTTACAGGGAGCGTTGGTTTCATTGCTGGCTCAATCATCATTGAACCGCAAAGAAGTGACACTTGATTTGGCTAAACAAATTCTGAAAAACTTCGTTAAAAATTCGTCACGTGAAATTTCAATTGAGTTTATTCAAAAATTGGTATGTGATTATTTCACCATTCCGGTTGAGTTGGTAAAATCAAAAACACGTAAACGTGAAATTGTACAAGCTCGTCAGATTTCGATGTTTTATGCAAAAGACTTAACCAAGTCGTCACTCAAAACCATTGGAGCACATTTTGGCGGAAGGGATCACTCAACCGTAATCCATGCTTGCCAAACCGTAAACGACCTTATTGAAACAGACAAAAAATTCAAAGCCGATATTGAAGAGATTGGCAAACGAATTAAAATCAACTTAGTATAAACAAAAAAAGCCTCGCAATACTGCGGGGCTTTTTTGTTGTTAACGGATTTTGTGTTGTATGTTTCATAGCACCATACGGCAACTACTTTTTACCTGAATCTTTCATTATAAGCTTTTTCCAAAACTTCGCGGTG
>CALRRW020000234.1:0-3852 GCA_943370695.1 Comamonas sp. lk
TGGAAATGCCCGTTATGTAAATTCGTTAATGGATGAAAGCAAAATGAATATGGGATTGCGTTTAATGCAACAGGATAATCCAAGTGAATTAAGCAAAGAAGAACTCTCTACCCTTACACCACTCGATATTCAGAAAATTTTTAACGCCAAACAAAAAAACCTGGCCGATATTCCGATTGATGAAGAACTCCTTAAATCAGCCATCAATACTCTGCATGGAATGATTGGTTTGGGTAATATTAAAAATGAAATTGATGAATTAGTGAAACTGGTTCGTTTTTACAAAGAAATAGGGAAAGATATTCGTCAAAGTTTTTCATTACATGCCGTGTTTACAGGCAATCCAGGAACCGGTAAAACAACCGTTGCCCGCTTATTAGCGCAAATTTACAAAGCGCTTGGAATACTTGAACGCGGTAACCTTGTTGAATGCGACCGTCAGTCTCTGGTAGGCGGTTATGTAGGGCAAACCGCCATAAAAACCAACGAAATACTCAACAAAGCAATGGGAGGAGTGTTGTTTATTGATGAAGCATATGCCCTGAGTGAAGGCGGTGAAAATGATTTTGGTAAAGAAGCAATTGAAACGATACTTAAAAAAATGGAAGATAACCGGGGCGAATTTGTTGTTATTGTGGCCGGATATACAGAAAACATGAAACGCTTTTTGGAGTCGAACCCAGGATTGCACTCAAGATTCGACCGCAATTTCCACTTCGAAGATTATCAGGCAGCAGAACTTTATGATATTGCAATTAAAATATTGGCTAACAATAGCATTACTGCCGATGAAAAAGCCTTGAACCATTTAAAAGCATACCTCGAATTTATTTCCAAAACACGCAATAAGTTTTTCGGTAATGCCCGCAATGTTCGAAAAATCGTTGAAGAATCGATTAAGAATCAACACTTACGTTTATCTAAGGTAGATGCTCAAAACCGCTCTGTTGATATGATTCATCAATTGCAATTGGAAGATGTGGAAGAGTTTAAAATAGACTACAATGCCATTCCGGAAAACAAATCAATTGGCTTTAAACAAAACAATAGTTAAGGATATATTTGCCGAATGCTCTCTCACAAAAAATTCGTCAACGCGCTCGTTTTTCTGATTTCTATTTTAACGGTAAATTTAATCACTGATCGAATCGAAACCTTTTTGCTCAGGCACAAACATATTATGCATCCTGCAAAAGCAACATTGGTTGGAATGTTATTAACCGCAATTGTGCTTTATCCTGCATTTATGTGGATTGACGACCTTAGCGAAAAACTAACAAAGTCTTATTTTAAAGCAGGGAAAAATGCTGCCGGAAAAACCATAGGAGTCATCATCACATTTATGATTGGCATTGGAATCTTGTTCCAGTTCTATTTGCACCTCTGGTTTGGAATTTTTGTGTGGGATTTATTTTAATGCATCAATGCATCAATTTTTCTCAAAGTACTCTCCGCATCAATTGGTTTTGACAGGAAATCATCAAATCCCAATTCAATAAACCCTTTCCCGCTTTTTGCAACGCCTGAGGCCGAATAGGCTAGTACAGGTGCTTTAGGATTTAATTTACTGTTGCGGCATTGTTGTAATACCTTGATACCATCTCGTTTACCCCCCAGTCTAATATCAGTAATTATCAGGTTAAATGAAATAGTTTCAATCAAGTCAATGGCTGTTTCTAAATTATCCGCAAAAGTTAAAATGTATTTCTTTTCTAAAAAAATTCTCAATAACTCCCGATTGATAAGCTCATCTTCAATAATTAAAATCTTCTTCCGTGTGGCCATATTTACACTGCGAATTTAACTCATATTACATAACCGCCAACTATTTTATTAAACAGCATCAAATACGGTTAAATGATTATAATCATACCCAAATTGTTTTCACTGCACAAAACTCCAGCAACCCATTAGGCCCCATTTCCCTGCCAAATCCTGATTTTTTAACTCCTCCAAACGGGAAAGCTGTGTGTGAGCGGGTTACTGCGTTAATAAAAACTTGTCCCGATTCAATCTGATCTCCCACTTGTTGAGCAAATGTTACATTTTTGCCCCAAATGGTAGCACCCAAACCAAACTCGGTATCATTTGCCAATGTTATTGCCTCATCGGCATTTTGTACAACATAAAACGACAATACGGGCCCAAACAATTCTTCCCTGTAAGCAATGCTCTTTGAAGGAATATTCCCCAAGATAGTAGGTGGGTAAAAACAGGTTCCTTTGTGGTTTATATCTGCCTCATATAAAACAGTGGCCCCCTGCTGCACACTTTGAGCAACCTGGTTTGCCAATTTTTCTTTTAAATCCAACCGCGCCAGTGGACCAATATGTGTTTGCTCATCCATTGGATTGCCTATTGTCTGTTTCTCCACTTCCGGAATAAGTTTTTGCAAAAAAGCATCTGCAACTGTAGCATCAACAATATACCGTTTGGAGGCAATACAACTTTGCCCGTTGTTTTGAAAACGCGCACTAACTGCATGTTTCATAACCAGGTCCAGATCGGCATCAGCCAATACAATAAAAGGATCGCTCCCGCCCAGTTCCAAAACAGCTTTTTTGATAAACCTAGCCGCTTGGCCGGCAACTGCGGCACCCGCCACTTCGCTACCTGTAAGTGTGCAAGCGTGAATCCTTTTATCGGCAATAACTGCAGCAATTTGGTTATTATCTATAAACAAGGTTTGTATAATTCCATTCCCTAAACCACATTCATCAATCAATTGCTGCAAAGCCAATGCACATTGGGGTGTATTGGGTGCAGGTTTCACAAGCATCGTATTGCCACTCATCACAACAGGAATGGCACTCCGTATAATTTGCCAATATGGAAAATTCCAGGGAAATACTCCAAGTACTGTTCCCAATGGTTCGTGTTTGGTAATTACCTTCCTTCCATCGGTATGAATCGTTTCTGTGGGTTGCAAAATAGCTTGTGCATTTGCTGCATAATATTCGCAGGCCGTCATGCATTTAAGTACTTCCAGCTTCGCTTCCGCAAATGTTTTTCCCATTTCCATTGTTGCCATTGCTGCCAACTCCAAATGTTTTTCATTAATTTTTGACGCCAGCATTACCATCCTCTTTGCGCGCTCACCTATGGGTGTTTGTTTCCACTTTATTTGCGCAGCCTTAGCCATTGATAATGCCTGTTCAACTTCAGCTTCAGTAGCTAAAGCGAATGAAGCCTCAAGTTTTTGTGTATATGGATTGATGGATTGAAACATATGGTAATGGTATAAAAAAATTACCACAACGTAATCAAACATTGTGGTAATAAGTATAACGCTCGAATACGTTAAAAAGGTTTATGCAATGTTTAAAATAGTATGTTCTATAATTTCACAGGCTTTATTTATCTGAGCTTCAGTAATCACCAACGGGGGCGCAAAGCGGATAATATCCCCATGGGTTTGTTTTGCCAGTAAACCGTTTTCTTTTAATGCTAAACATACATCATATGCGGTTTTATTGTCACCAAATGGTTTAATCACCACAGCATTGAGCAATCCTTTTCCACGCACCGTTACAATTAAATCTGTTTTCGTCTTTAATGCCTCCATTTTATCCCTGAAAAGTTCCCCCATTTTGGTTGCATTATCAGCAAGATTTTCATCTTTTAATACTTTTAATGCAGCCATGGCTACAGCACATGCCAGTGGATTACCTCCAAAAGTACTTCCATGCTCACCTGGTTTAATACACAACATTATTTCGTTGCTTGCCAAAACAGCTGATACCGGCAATACCCCACCTGATAATGCTTTTCCCAATATCAACATATCCGGTTTAACGTTTTCATAATCACACGCAAGCATCTTTCCGGTTCGGCACAGTCCTGTTTGCACTT
>CALRRW020000235.1:0-3828 GCA_943370695.1 Comamonas sp. lk
CCAGTAACCATCTTTGCCTTTATCTGTTGCCAAAAGGCCGGTAATATCCGCAGAGCCAATGATGCCAACTGCAAATTTAGACTGGGCAAATGTTTGTGTACAACATCCGATAAACAGGACTAACAATATTTTTTTCACAGGAATCAATTTTTAAGTGGGTTAACGAAAAAATATAATTTTATTGTGTAATCCCAAAAGCAACAAGAGTAAAAAGGGCTTACCTCACTATTTTGGCTTCTTCCATTTACACATCTACTCATTTTCCCCTTCACTCATTTACGCATTTCTTCTGCCACTCTGTCATAAATTTTAGTATATTCGCAGCCCAAAACGGAGATTTTAGATGAAAGGAATTGTTGCCGAAGTTGCGCCCGAAACCGCAACCCGAAACTTATATATAGAAACCTACGGTTGTGCCATGAACCTTGCTGATAGTGAAGTTATGGCCAGCATTATGCAAGCCGAAGGTTTCAAAACCACCGATGACCCGCTCAAAGCTGATGTGGTATTTTTAAACACCTGTGCCATCCGTGACAATGCCGAAGCCAAAATTTGGGGCCGCCTCAAAGAAATGAAAGGCAACAAACGCAAAAACCCGGGAATGATTATCGGCTTAATGGGGTGTATGGCCGAGCGTCTGAAAGAGAAATTATTGGAACAAGATCAACTGGTTGATATTGTGGTAGGCCCGGATGCTTACCGCGATATTCCTAAATTGATTCAACAGGTGGAAGAAGGTCAGCGTGCCGTGAATGTACTGCTGAGCCGTGAAGAAACATATGCAGAGATTACCCCCGTGCGTTTGGGTAGCAATGGTGTAAATGCCTTTATCAGCATTATGCGGGGTTGTGATAATATGTGTTCGTTTTGCGTGGTACCTTTTACCCGCGGACGTGAACGCAGCCGTGAACCGGAAAGTATTGTGCGTGAAGCCACTCAATTGTTTGAACAAGGATACAAAGAAGTAACATTGCTTGGGCAAAATGTAGACTCTTATAAATGGGATGCTTCTTCCGATAGCAATAGGAATCCGCTCAGCAACCCATCTGATGAAACCAATTTGCTCACCGTTGAAAATGCAACTGTAAACTTTGCTCAGTTGCTGGAAAAAGTTGCCCAAATATCACCAAACCTGCGGGTGCGTTTTTCTTCATCGCACCCAAAAGATATTACAGATGAGGTTTTATTTACGATTAAGAAATACGAAAACATTTGCAACTATATTCATTACCCGGTGCAAAGTGGAAACTCGCGGGTACTGAAAATGATGAACCGCACTTACGACAGGGAATGGCTGGTTAAACGCCTCGCCCGTATTCGGGAAGTGTTGCCTGATGTTGGCATCAGCACAGATGCCATTGTGGGATTTTGCAGCGAAACAGAAGATGAGTTCCAGGATACGCTGAGTTTGTTCAGGGATTCCCAATTTGAATTTGCATTTATGTATGCATACAGCGAACGTCCGGGAACACTTGCAGCGCGCAAATATCCCGATGATGTGCCGGCAGAAGTAAAAAGCAGAAGATTGGCAGAACTGGTGGCCTTGCAAAACAGCATTAGCCTGGCCAAAAAACAGCATTATATCGGTAAAACATACAAGGTACTCATCGAAGGTTTTTCTAAAAAATCGGATAACGATTTAAAAGGCCGCAACGACCAAAACCAATTGGTGGTTTTCCCTGCAGGTGACGGATATGCAAAAGGCGATTATGTGTACGTACAAATTGAACGTTGCACCATGACGAGTTTATTTGGTAAGGTAGTTGATAAGGCGACAGCCTGATCTGATTTGGTAACACATAACAAGTATAAAATCGAATTTTCGAAGAATGAATATACAAGACATTAAACAACGGTTTGAAATTATAGGCAACTCACCCCTGTTGAATATCGCATTGGAAACAGCTGTTAAAGTTGCACCAACAGATATTACGGTGCTCATTAATGGTGAAAGTGGTGTGGGTAAAGAAGCTTTTAGTAAAATCATCCACTCGCTGAGCAACCGTAAACACGGGCCATTTATTGCCGTAAACTGCGGAGCCATACCAGAGGGCACAATCGACTCTGAATTGTTTGGACACGAAAAAGGTTCATTTACAGGAGCACATGATACCCGCAAAGGTTATTTTGAAACGGTAAGTGGCGGAACGATATTTTTGGATGAAGTGGGTGAATTGCCGTTGGAAACCCAAGCAAGATTATTACGTGTGTTGGAAAGCGGAGAGTTTATTAAAGTAGGTTCTTCCAAAACACAAAAAACGGATGTTCGTGTAATAGCTGCAACCAATAAGGATTTGCTCACGCTGAGCGAAAACGAAAAATTTAGGGAAGACTTATACTATCGTTTGAGCACTGTACCTATTAAGGTTCCTGCGTTGCGCGACAGAAAAGAAGACATTCATTTATTGTTCAGAAAATTCGCAGCAGATTTTTCAGAGAAATACAAATCAAAAGCGATTGTACTGGACAATGAAGCACAACAATTGCTGGTGAACAATCGCTTTCCGGGTAATATCCGCCAGCTTAAAAATATTGCCGAACAACTTTCGGTATTGGATGATGATAAACTGATAACGGCTGCTGAACTGGGAAGGGTATTGCCTGCCGAACGCTCAGCAGTACCTATGCTTTTTGGCGGAACCAGCAGTACAAATCAATTGAATGAACGTGATATTTTTTACAAAGTATTATTTGATTTGCGCAAAGACATGAATGATCTTAAAGGGGTTGTATACGGTATGTTGCAAGGCGGACAGGCTCCCGTAAACAACAATACGGAAGAAACCTTTGCCCCGAATTACAACGATTCATTTAATGCACCTCCGTTGCACCAAAATAACTATACACAACCGCATCAGTCGTATCAGCAACCTCCGAATGCACAAACCAATGTAATTGAAATTCCCGATGCTCAACCGGTAATCGAATCGCTTTCACTGGAAGACAAAGAAATTGAGCTGATTAAAAAAGCGCTCGAAAAATACAATGGCAAACGCAAAAAAGCCGCGAATGAACTGGGGATTTCGGAAAGAACATTGTACCGTAAAATTAAACAATACGATTTAGAATAATTCAGGCTTTTTAATGTCTGAAAAAAGCAGTTAATTAGTCCACAAAAAAACCACATTTAATGAAACAATTTTTGATCCTTGTGTCCGCTTTTTGCCTGACCCAATCAAATTCTTTAAAAGCCCAAGTTATTGATGACGTTGCAGGTAAAACATATTACTACTATGACGAATCAACCCACAAAAAACCTAAAGAAGTATTTCACCATAAACAAATGGTAACTATTTTTCCGGACCCCAACAACTACGGTGAGTATATTGACTCCATGTATTATGTTAAAAATGGCCCCTATACCCGTTACTACGAAGGTGGCACATTGGAGTGCAGCGGATTTTATAAAGATGAAAAAAAAGATGGCATCTGGAAATATTATGATGTTAAGGGTAAATTACTCAAAGAAGAAAAATATACTAATGGCGTTAAGGTAAAATGATCAAAAACATCCTGCTTTTTTGTGCGCTGATTGTTTCGGCATCAGCAACCCTTGCTCAACAATATTCAGAGAAAAATATTGAGGTAGGGATGACGGTGAAGCTTGCGAAATGTAAAGCTCCGCAAAAAGCATTTGAAAGCATGGATATGTACCGTAAAACGCGTATTCCTGAAAATAAAATCATCATCGATACATCAACCGGTGACGGTGTTTTTGAAAACTTTTTCACTCCCGGTGATTTTGATGCACAAAGACTGCCTTGCAGTTATGCAAACCAATCATACAAAGTTGCAGCGCTCCGCGAATTTGACGATGCACAGAACCAA
>CALRRW020000236.1:0-3817 GCA_943370695.1 Comamonas sp. lk
GGCTTTATCGTTTGTACCGCTTGCACGGGCACCACCAAATGGCTGCTGGCCCACAACGGCACCTGTAGGTTTGTCGTTGATGTAAAAATTACCGGCAGCGTTGCGAAGTTTTTTAACGGCCAAATCAATGGCATACCTGTCTTCGGCAATAATCGAACCTGTTAAAGCATACTCCGAAGTTGAATCAACCAACTCCAGCGTTTCTTCAAACTTATTTTCATCGTAAACATACACCGTAAGCACCGGACCAAAAATCTCTTCGCACATTGTTTTGTACTTCGGATTGCTGGTTACAATAACAGTAGGTGCAACAAAGTATCCTGATGTTTTATCGTAAGTACCACCTGCAATAATTTCGCAAGTCGAATCTTTTTTAGCTTCTTCAATATAGCCTGCAATTTTATCAAATGATTTTTCATCGATAACAGCATTGATAAAATTGCTGAAGTCTTCGGTTGGACCCATTTTAAAGGTTGCCATATCGGCTACCATTTTGGTTTTGATGGCCGGCCATAAATTTGATGGAACATACACACGCGAGGCAGCCGAACATTTTTGGCCCTGGTATTCAAATGCGCCACGAACGATAGCTGTTGCAGTCATTTCGGGTTCAGCACTCTTGTGAATCATGATAAAATCCTTACCGCCTGTTTCACCAACAATGCGTGGGTAGGTTTTAAATTTATGAATATTGTTTCCTATGGTTTTCCAAACATTCTGGAACACTCCGGTTGAGCCTGTAAAGTGAATCCCTGCAAAATCGGGATGTGAAAATATAACATCTCCGGCTTCCGGACCGCTTACATATACCAGGTTAATTACACCATCCGGCACTCCGGCTTTTTTGAATACTTCCATCAATACATTGGCAGCATACACCTGTGTATTGGCCGGTTTCCAAACCACCACATTGCCCATCATGGCAGCACTTGTAGGCAGGTTACCTGCAATAGCCGTAAAGTTAAACGGTGTTAACGCAAACACAAATCCTTCCAACGGGCGGTACTCTATTTTGTTCCACATCCCTTTTCCCGAAACAGGTTGGTCGCTGTAAATTTGTGTCATAAACTGCACGTTAAAACGCAAGAAGTCGATGAACTCACAAGCCGCATCAATCTCTGCCTGGTAGGCATTTTTGCTTTGTCCAAGCATGGTAGCAGCGTTTAATTTTGCACGGTAAGGACCGGCAATTAAATCGGCTGCACGCAAAAAAATTGCTGCACGGTGTTCCCAGGCAAGGTTCTCCCATTTTTCTTTGGCAGCCAAAGCAGCATCAATTGCTTTTGTTACATGTGTTTTATCGCCCTGGTGAAAATACCCGAGTGTATGTTTGTGATCGTGTGGAGGTGAAAGACGTGCTTTGTTCCCGGTGCGAACTTCCTCGCTGCCGATATACATTGGAATATCCAACTCTTGTGCGCGGGCACTTGCCAGGGCAGCCTTTAGTTCAGCACGCTCTTTGCTACCCGGAGCATAGTTTAAAACTGGTTCGTTAACTGGTGCTGGTACTTTAAAAAATCCGTTCATGTGTTATATGTTGATTGTGTTAATTATGTTGAGGGTGTTAATTGTGTTAACAAAACCCTCTGTCTTAGTGCATCTGTAGTTAAAAGAAGGGCGAATATACTTGCCTATTTGAAAAGAAAAAAGGTGATTGTTGTTTGAGCATTGGCTGATACCATTTACAGCCAATTGGTTACCAGTAACAATTCCGCTTGAATCCGACAAAACTCCACACCCAAACCTAATTACTCAAGAAACTCTCCCGAACCTTCGGAACAACCTAATTCCTTATCTTTGCCTCAATGTCTATTAGCATACAACTTACCAAAGATCATTCGCACACGCTTTATGTTCCCGAACTGGATGAAACCTATCATTCGCGCAACGGGGCAATAGAGGAAGCCATGTATGTGTATATCGGGAGGGGATTGTTGGATTTTGTCGCAGAGGGAGATCATGAATCAAGGATCATAGATCATCGTAAACAACAAACTTTCGGAAAGTCCGCGGAGGAGTCCATAGTCCATAGTCCACAGACCACAGTTTCGGGAGAACCTGAAAACAGGGAACTCAAAACCACAAACGGCAAACGGCAAACGGTAAACGTCAAACTCCTCGAAATTGGATTTGGAACGGGACTCAATGCCTGGCTTACCGCTTTGGCATGCGCAAAAAACAATCTCAAATGTGTTTATCATTCGTTGGAAACATACCCGCTCCCAACAGATATTACAGAACAATTGAACTATTCGGCAAATGCAACCGATGCTGAAAAAGAACTATTCAAACAACTGCATACAGCCGAATGGAATAAGCCGGTATCCATTACCACAAATTTCGAATTAACCAAACACCATGTTTCGTTGCAGGCATTTGTTCCTTCCGAAATGTTTGATATCATTTATTTCGATGCGTTTGCTCCCGAAAAACAACCAGAATTGTGGAGCGAGGACGGCTTTCAAAAATTATATGACTGCTTAAATCTGAATGGTATCATTGTGACCTACTCTTCAAAAGGTGATGTCAAACGTCTTTGGAAAAAAATAGGATTTGAAGTAGAACGATTGCCGGGACCTCCGCTTAAAAGGCATATGCTAAGGGGAAGAAAACCTAAGAATTAGGGGTTAGGGGTTAGGGGTTAGTCAAAAAAAACGACATATTTTGAAAACAATCGAAACGAGTCTTAAAAAAAATGCAACAAGAACAACAAACAGAAAACATTGATCCATCCAAAGGCAGGAACAAACATTTATCCAGCCAAAGGCAGGAGAAAACATTTATCCGGCCGAAGTCAGGAACAAACGTCCTCATCGTGGGACAAGGTTTGGCGGGGAGTTTACTGGCCTGGGAGTTGCACCAAAAAGGTTTTAGGGTTGCGGTTGTTGATGACGGTGCACCCAACACTTCCAGCAAAATTGCTGCAGGAATGTTTAATCCCATTAACACCAAACGATTTACGGTTTCGGCAAGTGCCGAGCAATCCATCCTTGAAGCATTAAGTGTTTACCAATCAATGGAGCAGGAACTCGGAATTGATATTGTTCACCACCAATCCATTTACAATGTATTTGGGAGCAACAAAGAAGTAAACGACTACTCTACCAAACTTGATCATCCGTTTTTTAAGCAATACACCCACGAACATCCTGTTCCGGAAGCAAATATTATTCAGCCCTTCGGAGCATTCGAAGTCGGTTTGAGTGGTTGGATTGATTTGAAAAAAATGCTCGCTTCCATGCGCACGTTTATCCAAACCAACCATGTTTTAGTTGAAGAACAATTTGATTACACATTGCTCCATCAAACATCATCCACCTGGAACTACAAAAATATCAAAGCTGAACAGGTTGTTTTTTGTGAAGGATTTAAAGGCAATAACAATCCGTTTTTTGCGGAACTAACGATTATTCCGTGCAAAGGTGATGTATTGGAATTTGAAGCGCCCATGCTTCAACCAACACGTGTAATCAAAAAAGGAATTTACATTGTGCCACTTGGAAATGGAACATTTAAATGTGGTTCAACCTATAAATGGGAAAATGACAATGCCACTCCACTTGCTGCCGATAAGGAAGAACTCACCCAAAAAATCGCTGAACTCATCGCTGTACCCTTTACCGTAACAGCGCATTACGCAGCCATTCGTCCAACAACCAAAACCCGCGAAACCCTTATTGCCAAACATCCAACCCTACCCAATATGTATGCTTTGAATGGATTGGGAACAAAGGGAGTGATTAATGGGGTGAAATGTGTTCGTCAATTAATTGAGACACTTACTTTATAGTGTGTAAACCTTTAAAAAGCATTGCCG
>CALRRW020000237.1:0-3796 GCA_943370695.1 Comamonas sp. lk
GGATTTTGCTGCTCTTCTTCCTGCTGAAGAAGCCGCAGAGGAAAAACCTAAAAAAGGAAGCAAAAAAGTTGCTGCAGATACAGAAGCATCAACGGAAGAAAAACCAAAGAAAGCTGCTGCTAAAAAAGTAGCAACTCCCAAAGCTCCAAAACCGAAAGACACTGCTACCAAAGTGAACACGAAAGGTGCCGGAAGCAAAAATACATACAGATCCAAAACTGTTTAGTTCTTAAATAAAGGAGGTTTGGCGTTACGCTTAAACGTTTCTTATACATTCAAAGGCCCGGAGATACTCTTCAGGCCTTTTTAGTTTTCCATCATTTCTTAATTTCTCAGGAAAGCACCTCTGCCAAGATTTTGTGCGATTTAATATCCAACACTCCTTCAATATGTTGTTTGTAATATTCAATTAACCAATCCAGCAATTGGGTGCGTTGTTCGTACGTTATTTCAAGCATCCCCCCGTCTACCATATCACTTTGTATCAGCATCGAAAACTTTTCACTTAATGAGGGTGTCAACTGATATGGGTTTCGAATATCATATGGTTCAAATATTCCTTCTCGTGTATCAAAACCATTGGTACTTTGGGTAAATTCCCCTTTGGGATTAAAACCTAGGTACTTGGTAAAATGAACGAGGAAATGGATGGGAAAATTCACCACCCTTTCGGATTGTAAATCCAATATTTGAATGCTGTTATACAAAAACGTAAAAAGAGGTAAGTCGCTGTGATTTTCATCTTTGATAATTTTATGCATAACCTCTGCCATAAAAATACCGATTGAACTTTTGCGCAAGTCGAAGTGAATGGATTTGAGTTGCGGTACACAACGCAATTCCTTGATGCGCTGCAAGCCTTTATTTTGCTGGTGATAGGACTCGAGTTCCAATAACGAAAGTGGTAATAAATGAGACGGTTTTATGGCGCCCTTTTTAGAACGAACACCATTCACCATGTATGACTGAATACCGTGCGTATCTGTAAAACACTTAAGCACTACACTATTTTCAGAATAATCTACCGTTTTCAGAACAATAGCTTTGCACTTTATGAGCATGGTTTGTTGATTTGATAAGATGGATGAACCGGTTAATTAATAAATACAACCTTAGCTACATGCGTTTCCGTTCCATCCTGGTTTGATGAGTATATAAGGTAAACCCCCGTTGCAGCCCTTTTGCCATTAAAGTTAAACCCGTTCCAGGTAGCAGTTCCTCCATTTGCCCTTGTTTCATAAACAAGTTGTCCTTTCATATCTGTAATTTTCACATATGCATTGTTTACCAATCCCCTGATTGCAATTAATCCGTTATAATCCGGTTTTACAGGGTTGGGGTAAACCAATACATCTCCATGCACATCACTCCCTTCTGTTGCTGTTCCCATGTATGAAATCAATCCTTTTTCGGTTGCAAAAAACACCTCTCCGGTTTCATCATTGATACCAATTTCAATAATAATATTGGATAAAAGTGGACTATTGCTCATGTTAAAATTACGGATTACGGTATACCCGTCAGGGGATACAAGCCACACCCCATTTGCCGTGCCAATCCATTTTCGGTTGGCTGCGTCAATGCGAATGCAATAGATGGGGGTGCTTCCTAAAAAATTAGAATACACCAATCCCGTTTTAATCACAATTTGATCTGCATCGTAATTTGCTCCCGATTTAAATACATTTTCGGGATTTCTGAAAATACACAAACCCTGATCGGTGCCTACCCACATTTCACCCTTTTGATCTTTGGTAATGCACATTACTGCCTGGCTCGGCAATAATCCTTCTCCTGCTTGCAGCGTAAGCCTTTTAATTTGATCATCCGATTCACTCAATACATTTTTCCCACTGTTGTAAACGTAAATCCCCTGGGCACGGGTAGAAAAAATCCATTTGTTTCCTTCATCGTCAATACTTACAAAACCCATCCGTCCATCCGACCCCGAACTTGATGGAAACGAAAATGACTTCCAGGTTCCACCAGGGGTTTTAACAGATAAAGGATTCACCGCATCCGAATTACTCACCCATAAATTATTGTCCTCATCAAATGCCAAACCCGAAACAAATACCAATGGTATGCCTCCATTAGGCGGTCGTAAAGAACTGTTGGTTGAATCATACACTGTAACAACCTGCTCCCCGTTCATCTCCATAATACCATTTCCAAAACTTCCGAAAAATGCATTCTTGGTAACCGGGTGTGTTGTTACATCTATAAAATCCCTGGCATTTACAATACGGCTATCGGTACTACTTTTGAAACTGTACCAGCTATTGTTTTCCAGTTTATAAAATTTATTATTATTGAACTTAGGACCCCAGCCCCCGATTACACCAAATCCATTGACCTGCCCACCCGCAACCCACAACTTTCCCTCAGCAAAAGTCATCCGGGTAACAGTGGTTGCATAAGGGCCTGGAGGCGCTAAATACTCGATGGCAGCCGTTGTTCTGTTCATGCGCAACATGGATTGCTCGGGCACTAAAAAAAATAAATCATTCTCTTTACTCACCAAACATGCCGTTGCATATTTTTGCGAAATTGTTTCCACATTTCCGGATGGGTCAATAACCATCATTTTACTTTTAAGCGCTATCACAAGTTGATTATTGGAAACCCGCAAATCGTTTGTTACATCAATACCTTGTCCGCTTAAAACGGTCCAGGTTACCCCGTCATATGTATGAAGGGTAGAATCCACAACAGCATACAACGTATTGCGATAAACCTCCATTTGATTACTGTATAGTGATGCCTTGGTTAATGACCAAAAATTATAGTCGCTTAAATTTAAACTCGAGGTTAATGCACTGTATATGCCATTTTGCGAGGATGCATAAATGCGGCCGTTAAAAAAAGCCACGTCAAATACAGATAGGTTGCTGCCATTAGGTCCGAGGTTCGCATAACTATCAACAAGTCGCTTGCGTATAATATCTACAACCACAATTCCAAAACTGCAGCTTAAGTATGCTTTACCTTCATTGATGGTTATATTATTCAACGTTTTATCGCCAATAATTAACTTATTCAATACATCAGAAATATTGTAAACAATGCCATTTTGGATTAAATCAATATTGAGGTTGTCATAGCCAATCACAATCGTTCTGGATGAAACATCATATTTGATGAATTTTACATTTACATCCGACAAACTATTAACACGCGATATAATTTCGGTTTCATTGGTACTTCTGTTGAGCGCATAAATTGCACTATTGTTTCCTACCCATATGTTATCCTCTACTTCTTCTATACAATTATTGGTTGAAAATGCTGAATGCACTCTCCAACCCTCAACTTTTGGCAATTCTTGCTGAGCCAACAAATAGCATAACGGACCACAAAGCAGCACCATTATTAAACCTATTCCTTTTTTATCCATAACTATTATCCATAACGAGGCCAAAGTCAATTATGGTATAGGGCGAAAATAGAAATTCCTGCTGAATAGCTGATAAAAAACTTATCTGTGTTTTTATGGTTGGTTACGGTTACTTTTGCCCTGTATGTGGCAATCAATAGCAACTTTTATTTTACGCAATCGGTTTGGGTTGCTTATAGCACTTGGCGTGCTTACTGTTTTATCGGCCTATGAGGCAACCAAAGTGCAATTATCCTACGATTTTGCCAAAACTGTTCCTGCCGATGATCCTGATTTTGTGGAATACCTTCATTTTAAACAAACCTTTGGCGAAGATGGCAGTGTATTGGTGGCAGGTATAAAAAGTGATAAGCTTTTTCAAAAAGACTTTTTTAACAACTGGATTCGGTTAACCAATGC
>CALRRW020000238.1:0-3793 GCA_943370695.1 Comamonas sp. lk
TACTCTGTTTAATTTTTTTGGGCGAATATTCGTTTACCTGCATTCCCCTGTTTAAAGCTGCCGAAATAGCCACCCCCTGTGCCCTACCCAACTTTAACATCGACTGCACATTTTTACCAAAAAAAGGCGCTTCAATGGCCAACTCATCGGGATGGTATTGATCAATAAGGGACGTAACACGTTCAAATATTTTTTGCAACTTGAGCATATGGTCGTCCAACTTGCCCAACTTTACCACGCCTAGGCTAATAATGGCCGGTTGTTTCTTGTTGATTCCAATCAAACCATATCCCATTACAATTGTTCCGGGGTCAATTCCCAGAATAATCCTTTCGTACTCTTTAATGGTTTTTAGTGCTGTCATTTCTAATGCAAAATCAATACTTTCGCTAGCTGCAAATTAACCATTCCGTTTGAAATCAACCATTGTATCATCTGCTAAACTTCTCAACATTGCAAAGCTTATTGTCCTTGCAGCAGTGATTTGGTTTCTCATATATAAACTCAAATACAGTTACAATATAGGTGAGCTATCCAATCGCCAACCCATTTCATGGACCTTACACACCATTTTACTAGGTAGCATTGCAATCCTGTTAATGCCCTTTAACTGGTGGATGGAAGCCCTTAAGTGGAAAGTAATCATGCATAAACACGAATCGATTTCAACATTGCAATCCTGGAAATCGGTGCTAACGGGAATTACACTCAGCATTGTTACCCCAAATCAAATTGGCGACACTGTAGGCAAGGCGTTATACCTTGAATCTTACTCCAAATTAAAAGGTGCCGTGTCAACCGTAATCGGAGGAATTGCACAAACTATTCCCTCTCTTATTTTGGGTTGCATAGCAGGTTTGTATTTTGTTTACACACAATGGGAAATAAGCAATTTTCAATTCGGCTTATTAGCCATCCTTACTGCCGCCTTTATCATTGCATTGATTTATTATTTTTTGCGAATAGCCTTGTTGCAACAGTATTTTATCCATACCAAAATCAACCCCTACATTGTTGCTTTTTCCAATTATAATTCATCGGAACTAAAACAACTCCTCACACTTTCCACCATCAGGCTCATCGTTTTTTCGAGCCAATATTATTTGTTCTTATTATTCTTCGGAGTATACATTTCGCCCGTTCAGGCGTTCACAAGCATTAGTTTAATCTTTTTAGCGCAGTCCTTTTTACCGTCCTTTATCCTTATCGAAATTGGCGTACGCGGTGTGGTTGCCTTGTTTTTTATTGGCTTATACTCAACCAATATCATTGGCATTTTACAAGCAGCTTATTCATTGTGGATACTCAACATGATGATACCCGCCCTGGTGGGGTTGTACTTTTTACTTACCCTTAAATGGAAATCATAATGCTGATTGTTTCCCTCCTGCTTACCGGATTTTATGTAACACTGATACTTGCCTACTACATCACCTGGCTGCGTATTCCATCCTATAAAACAACACCTGCTCAGCAGTTTGCGTTTTATTCCATACTCATACCTTCCCGAAATGAAGCCTCCACCATTACCGAATGCCTGCAGGATATTATCGGACAAAACTACCCTGCTTCTCAATTCGAAGTCATTGTGATTAATGATGATTCAACCGACCATACCGAAAACGTTGTTACAGCTTTTATTACAAATAACCCCACTTTTTCGATAACCCTTTTAAACACCAAAAATATTAGCCAAAGTGGCAAAAAAGCAGCCATTACATATGCCGTTAACCATGCTAAAGGAAAGTACTTGTTGCTTACAGATGCCGATTGCAAGCGAGGAAATTTATGGTTGAGTACTATCCATAATTTTATGGTTACAACACAATCCAAAATGGTGTATGCACCGGTTGTATTTAATGCCAAAACATTGTTCGAAAAAATACAATCTCTGGAGTTTGCCGGATTGGTTGCCATTGGCGGTGCGGCTATTGAACTGAACAATCCCAATATGTGCAGCGGTTCCAACCTTGTAGTGGAAAAAGACGCTTTTATTTCAGTAGAGGGTTACAAAGGAAGCGAAGATATTGCCACCGGTGATGACGAGTATTTATTGCACAAAATTTGCAAACACTATCCCCGTGAAGTGCATTTTTTAAAGAACAATAACGCTACCGTATACACCCGCGCCAACAATACCCTGGCCGAACTTGCCAGCCAGCGCAAACGATGGGTGTCGGCAAGCACCAAATATGAAAACATTTACATCACCGCCATCCTGATTGCTGCTTATTTATTCAACGGCCTTATTGTGTTACAGTTGTTCTTAAATCCACTTATTGGCTTAACCATGTTGACGCTTAAAGCCATTGCAGAAGGATTGTTTCTGTTCGCTGTTTTATCCTTTTTCAACCGAAAATCATACATCTTATTATTACCTTTGGCCGAACCTTTTCATATTTTATACGTTTTGTTTATTGGTATTTGGGGAAACATGGGAACATACAACTGGAAAGACCGTAGAGTGAAATAAGGATGTTATATATTAACTGTGTTGAGTATGTTTATTCTGTAAAATGACTTAGGCATCACACCCCAAACGGCAAACATCAAACAAAAAAAATCAAACAAAAAAACTAATGATTGAACCATTATCAGATATAGAATACGATATTTTAAACGCTATTTATTTTGTGGAACCGTTCGATAATATTTTGAGCGAATGCAAAGCGCCCGAAAGTATTGTGGGAGATGTATTAAAACAACTTATTGCCAAAAAATATGTAACACCCATGCTGTTTGACGAAGAGAAGCAGGAATATTTGAAAACTTTTTTTTACGACAGCGATAATATGCGCGCATACGCTTATCTTGCTACTAAAGACGGATTATTGGCACACAACACCCGATAACCGACATACCCTAAACACTTAAATGACTTGCCTATGTGGGAAGATGACGAGGAATTTGACAACGAAGAATTTGAACGTGAAGAAGAGCGTATAGAGAACCTTCCGATTATTCAAAAAGCAAACGAACTTTTTGAATTGGTGAACGCTCTTATCGAAACCTTTGATATCAAAAACAAAGAGGGTGACGATGTTCCCTTTGACGATGAAGACGAAGAGGAACTGGAAGCCATTTTTGATGATGACGAATTTGAGGATGATGAGGATGATTTTGACGAAGAGGATGCCGAAGAATTGAACGAAGAAGACATCAAAACCTTTGGCGAACATTACCGTAGCATAATGATGGAAGATGTGATGATTATGAATGCCAAACTCAGAGGAGCAGAAGCTGCTGATTTATATTCCATCCGTATGGAAAATGCCGTGATTATTAAAACACACGCAGTAAGTTTGCTTACAGCCACTTCGGGCCTTAAAATGATGGGACTTTCCAACAATAAATACCTGCAATTATTGCGGGATGAAATAGAAGCATTCCGCTTATTATTTGTTGACTGGATCAATTCATTCGATAAAACCAACGATATCCCTGATGGCTGGGGTTTGTTTTTTGACCCAAACATTGAGTTGAAAGATTATGACGAGGATGACGAGGATTAGAGAATATATCAGTCCATAGACTATATTATTGTAGTTAACAGAATAAAACACAAAGCCAAAACATCATTAAACCATATTCCACTCATCAATGAAAGCAATTATACTCGAAGCTTTAAACCAACCTTTAGCCATAAAAGAAACAGCCGTTCCTGAAATTGCGGCCCACGAAGCATTGATTAGCATTAAAGCAGCGGCACTCAATCACCGCGATTTGTGGATTCAGAAAGGACAATATGCCGGTATTCGTTTTCCAATTATTTTAGGAGCAGATGGCAGTGGTA
>CALRRW020000239.1:0-3770 GCA_943370695.1 Comamonas sp. lk
TATCCTTTTATAAAAGAAAAATCCACACTCGATATTGAGTTGGAAGATGGCACAAACGACCAGGTGTATCTGCAATTGATGGGGAAATATATTCCCAATACCATCGAAAGCTTTAAACCAGATTTTGTTTTTTACCTTTCGGGAGTCGATATTTTGCAAACAGACCGATACGGAAAACTGGGTATTACCCCCGAAGGTTGTGCCCAACGCGACCGCCTTGTATTTAACTGGTGCAAAGAAAATAAGCTGCCGGTAGTTGTTGCTATGGGAGGTGGATATTCTCCTAAAATAACCGACATCGTAAATGCACACTGCAATACCTTTAAATCAGCGATTCAAACTTTTTTTTAAAAATAAAAAAAAGTAGTTGCATTTATACGTTTCAAATTATTATTTCACCCCCTAGAAAAAAGCAGATACAATTGTATTTGCATAATTGAAAAAAGTATAAATTTGTTATTGAAAAAATTTTACCACAAATGACTATCGCAAAAAAACCGGCTGTAAAAGCTGCAGCCAAAAAAGTAATCACAAATGCCAAGTCTCCTAAAAAAGAAGCCCCTAAAAAGACTTTTAATGAAGACGAAGATGAGGATGATGTAGACATGGATGACGACATGGATCTGGAAATGGACGATGTCGACTTTGATGATGACGATGAAGATGATGATGACGACTTTTAGTCAGTCATTTGTTTAGGGTAGTTGAATAACGGTTGACTCAACCACATTACTTTCATGCAATGCCCTATCATAAATTTTGATACGCAATTTAACTGTTCGCGAAATACCCTGATAAGGGGGCGGCAGAATTTGCCAGTTGATATCACCCCTGATGGCTTTATGTTTGCCGTCAGGGGTGATGTTTTGTAAGCGCGCAAAGTAACGAAGGGTATCCGTACGATCTGGAATAATAACGGGTTTAAACTCGCCATCCCGCAACGTAAGATAATCAATGTGTAAATTATAATAATATGGATTGAGCTCCACATTGTTTTCGCCAAGTATACTGTTATATGGAGGAAAGGTGTCTGCAGGATTCAACCCGATATCGCCATCACCGTCCCGGTAATTAAACACAATGCCAATTAAGGTATCGGTTTCTAGAATCGGATCTGTTGTAAAATAAAAACTCGAAAACTCGAGCTCAGGAACAATCGGATAAATTTCACTTTTTTTGCAGCCACCAGCTATTACTGCAATAAAACCTATCACTATACTATATTTGAATATGTTGTTAAACGAAGCCAATTTTATATCAGAAGTATTTAATTCAAACATAGTACATTTTGATGAATTGGCCTTACAATTATTTCAATTTCAGTACGCCCATAATGCGGTGTACCAAAACTATTGCAACTATATCCAGCGTTCGCCCGAAAACGTTAAACAGGTAACCGATATCCCCTATTTGCCCACTGCTTTTTTTAAGAGCCACGAGGTAAAAACCGGGCAGTACGATGCCGAAACAATTTACACAAGCAGTACCACAACAGGCGGTATACCCAGCAAACATTACGTTAAACACCAATCCATTTACGAAACCAGTTTTTTAAAGGCATTTCACCTGTTTTATGGTTCGCCCGATCAGTATGCCATCCTGGCCCTGCTGCCCTCCTACCTGGAACGTGATGGCTCGTCTCTTATTTCGATGGCCCATACGCTGATTGAAAAAAGTGGTAAACCGGAAAGTGGCTTTTACCTGAACAACCTCGGGGAACTGCAACAAACAATCTTACGCCTGCAACAACAAACGCCTGTGCTCTTGTTGGGCGTTACCTTTGCCCTGCTCGATTTTGCCGAACAGTTTCCCATGGATTTATCACAGAATGTAATTGTAATGGAAACAGGGGGCATGAAAGGACGCAGGAAAGAACTTATCCGGAGCGAAGTGCACGAAATCCTCCTATCCCGTTTACACCTCAAACAAGTGCATTCGGAATATGGCATGACGGAGTTGTTATCCCAGGCATATGCAGCTGATAACGGAAGATACCATTGCCCTCCCTGGATGAAGGTAAAACTTACCGACCCCAATGATCCTTTAACCCTGCTACCCGACAACAAAACCGGTCTCATCAATATAATCGACCTGGCCAATATCCACTCCTGTGCATTTATCCAAACCTCCGATATTGGCAGAACTTACCCTGACGGTACTTTTGAAGTGCTTGGTCGCATGGACCAGAGTGATGTGCGTGGGTGCAGTTTGATGTACCTTTAAAGACCATAGTCAATAGTCCATAGACCATGGTTAGATTATCCTAGCGAGCACATTTCCGTTTTTTACCGGCTACACTGTCCGCGCGAACCCATCCTCTGCATCTCGGTTCTCCTCTCTCACATATCAAATCTCACGTCCTACATCAAACATCCTAAATCAAACATCCTACATCAAACCTCCACTTCCAAATAGATATCAACACCCCAATCTCCCTAATTATCTAATAACCAATTCGTCATACAGGAAGTAAAAAAGCTGACATTTAATGTTAAATAATTATTTTTTTAGATTGAAGATTCGGTTAAATTTGTCGCCTATCAATTAACGTAAATCACTGATTATGACAACTCATGCGATTGCAGAAAAGCTTCTTAGCAAAGCTTCAAAAGCCTTCACTAATTTAACCCCTGAAGAACTGGTAAAACATGCTCTTGAAAACGGAGAGGGAGTAATAACCGATACGGGCGCATTAATGGCCGATACGGGAGAATTTACCGGACGTTCGCCAAAAGATAAGTTTTGTGTGGTGGATGCCAAAACCGAAAACACTGTATGGTGGGGTGAGGTTAACCAAAAATTTGATTCAGATAAATTCGGTAAATTACTGGATAAGGTCATTGCACATTTTGAAGGTAAAAAAATGTATGTACGCGATGCATATGCTTGCGCTGACCCACGTTACAGACTAAACCTTCGGGTGTTTAATGAAACAGCTTACCACAATTTATTTTGCAATAACTTATTCCTGCGTCCTACGCCTGAAGAACTAACCAACTTTGAACCTGAATGGCTTATCATCAATGCACCAAGCTTTAAAGCAGTGGCTGCCGAAGATGGAACACGCCAACACAACTTTACCATGATTGATTTTACACGTAAAATCATTTTGATTGGTGGTAGTGCCTACACCGGTGAAATGAAAAAAGGTATTTTCACGGTATTAAACTATATCCTGCCGCAAGAACGCAATACCCTTTCGATGCACTGCTCGGCCAATATTGGTAAAAAAGGTGATACTGCTATTTTCTTCGGGTTATCGGGTACAGGTAAAACAACTTTATCAGCCGACCCTGAACGTAAATTAATCGGAGACGATGAGCACGGATGGGCCGAAGATTCGGTGTTTAACTTTGAAGGCGGTTGCTACGCAAAATGCGTTGACCTTACACAGGAAAAAGAGCCACAAATTTTTAATGCCATCAAAGCAGGTGCATTATTGGAAAACACCCGTTTTATTCCGGGTACCATTACACCTGATTATGCCAATATCAGCGTAACAGAAAATACACGTGCGGCTTACCCGTTGCACCATATTGATAATATCGCAGTTCCTTCGATAGGTAAAGCTCCTGAGAATATTTTCTTCTTAACAGCTGATGCCTTCGGTGTATTGCCTCCTATTTCAAAATTGAACGTAGGACAAGCCATGTACAGTTTCATTAGCGGCTACACTGCTAAAGTTGCAGGTACCGAAGCTGGTGTTACCGAACCTCAGGCTACTTTCTCTGCTTGTTTTGGCCGCGTATTTTTGCCATTACATCCTGGTA
>CALRRW020000240.1:0-3761 GCA_943370695.1 Comamonas sp. lk
GCTCAACTAACACCACGTCCTGCGTCAATGGCTTCGTGGGAATCCATTCCGGAATCGGAGCGGCCTTTTCAAAGCAGGCTCATGGAAATTTTTGCAGGTTTTACCGAACAGGCGGATTATGAAGCAGGTCGGGTAATTGATGAAATTGAACGGATAGGTGAATTGGACAATACCTTAATTTTTTACATCTGGGGTGATAACGGTTCTTCATCAGAAGGCTTATACGGAACCATTAGCGAACAACTTGCACAGAATGGAATTTCGACCACAACAGCCGACCATTTAAAAGCGTTGAAAGAATTGGGTGGACTGGATGTGTTGGGTGGACCTAAAACCGATAATATGTACCATGCTGGTTGGGCCTGGGCCGGAAGTACACCGTATCAGGGAACCAAATTGCAAGGCGCTTATTTTGGTGGCATTCGCCAACCGATGGCCATTGCCTGGCCTCAAAAAATAAAAGCCGATAAGATTCCGCGTTCACAATTTCACCATGTGATTGATGTGGCTCCCACTATTTATGAATTGCTTCAAATACAGCATCCGGTTGTTGTAAATGGTTTTACGCAAGATCCCATTCATGGCGTGAGTTTGGCGTATTCATTAACCAATCCAACTGCAGCGGGAACGCGTAAAACACAATTTTTTGATATCATGGCCAGTCGTGGAATTTATGATAACGGCTGGTTTGCAAGTGCACGTGGTATACGCGAACCTTGGGTGGGCGGTTTGCCAATGGGCATTAAAACATGGTCGCCATTAACAGACAAGTGGGAGTTGTATCATATTGATGAGGATTGGAGCCAGGCAATTGATTTAGCCGAAAAAGAGCCTGCCAAGCTGGAAGAATTGAAAGCACTTTTTTTAACGGAATCGGCAAAATACAAAAACATGCCGATAGGTGGTGGATTATGGTCAACGGCTATTTACCATCCGGAAGATGCACCTTCTTCTCCGTTTACCGAATGGGTATTTGACAAACCCATTACGTATATGCCTGAATCGGCTGCTCCTAAATTGGGTAAAAACAGCAGTGTGGTAACCATGCAAATAGAGGTGCCGGATCATGCAAATGGGGTGTTGTATGCACTGGCGGGATTCTCGGGTGGGATAACCTGTTATGTGAAGGAAGGATACCTCCATTATGAATTCAACCTTTTTGAAGTGGAGCGAACCAAAATAAGATCAGCTGAAAAACTTGCTGTGGGCAAAGCTACTGTTGAAGTGGAGTCGAAACTGGCAGGACCTATAGGCGGGCCGATGGATATTACCTTGCGTGTAAATGGGAAAGTGGTTGGGCAAGCAAGAGTTCCCCGCGCCATGTCGCTTCATTTTACATCCAATGCAACATTCGATATCGGTACCGATTTGGATTCGCCTGTTTCACTCGATTATTATGATCAGGCTCCGTTTTCGTTCAATGGAAAAATAGGTAAGACAACCATTCAATATCTTAAAAAATAAATCACCATCAACTTATGAAACAAAAATTCACGCTTACATTGGCCGGTTTACTTTTGGTGCAGCTGGCCTTTGCTCAACAAAAAAAGCCCAACATCATTGTGATTATGGCCGATGATATTGGCATCAGTAATTTGGGTTGTTATGGTGGCGACATCATGGGAGCACCTACACCCAATATTGATAAACTGGCCAAACAAGGTTTGAAGCTAACAAGTTGTTACGGACAACCGAGTTGCACAGCCGGAAGAGCTGCCTTCATCACAGGACAATTACCGGTGCGAACGGGGTTAACAACGGTGGGTATTCCGGGAACAGATATTGGTCTTAAAAAGGAAGACCCAACATTGGCAGAAGTGCTCAAAACATTAGGGTATAATACCGGTCAGTTTGGTAAAAATCATTTTGGCGATTTGGAATCGATGTTGCCGCACCGCCATGGATTTGATGAGTATTTCGGAAACTTATACCACCTAAATGCGAGCGAAGATTTGGAAGACAAGGACCGTCCAACGGGTGCAGCGTTTAAAAAGCAGTTTGATCCCCGCGGTGTTATTTCGGGAACGGCAAACGGACCCACCAAAGATGAAGGACCGTTAACATCCAAACGGATGGAAACGTTTGATGAAGAAATATTAGCCAAAACAATGGATTATATTAAACGGAAATCAAGTGAAGACAAACCGTTTTTTGTTTGGTACAATCCGTCAAGGTTGCATGTGTTTCAACATGTAAAAGAAGAGGATAAAGGAAAATCAAGGGCCTCACATAATGGTGAAGATGTATACGGAGATGCTCTGATAGTGCACGATAGGGAAGTAGGCGAATTGTTAAAACTGGTTGATGAATTGAAGTTAACGGAGAACACCATTATTATTTACACAACCGATAATGGTGCCTATCAGTATATGTGGCCCGAAGGTGGAACGAGTCCTTACCGTGGCGATAAAGGAACCACATGGGAAGGTGGTGTAAGGGTTCCGTGTATTGTGCGGTGGCCCGGAAAGGTTGAAGCAGGAACACAAAGCAGTGATATCTTTTCGCTGGAAGATTGGTTTACCACGTTGGTTGCTGTTGCAGGAGATACCAATATTGTTGAAGAACTAAAAAAGGGGGCCACCTTTAATGGCAAACCATTCAAAGTATTGCTTGAAGGAATTAACCAGGTGGATTTTATTACCGGAAAATCGGCAAGCAAACGGGATTTTTATTTTTACTATGACGAAGCCAATTTAACAGGCATCAGGTACAAACAATTTAAAATGACATTTGCATCCAAACGAAATGGAAAGTGGGATGGATATTTGGAACCTTATGGCAGGCCGATGCTGATTAATCTTTTACTGGACCCATACGAAAGGCAAACCGAAAGTGATATCACACGCCAGTTATCGGAACATAAAGGATGGGCCTATGCTCCCATGTTGGGATTGATGCAGGCGCATCTGATGAGTTTTAAAGCATTCCCTCCGCGGCAAACTCCGCTTTCGGGCGATTTTACCAAGATGATTGACGGGATGATGCGGCAGATGAAAAGCGGAGAATAAAGAGTGATTGCAACAAGTGGGTGTTTTAAAATGGAGCACCTGCTTGTTGTACTCAAGCCAATTGTTGTTTATACCGTTCAATGGTTTGTTCCAGTCCAAAATACAAGGCATCACTAATGAGCGCATGGCCGATGCTTACTTCCAGTAAAAACGGAATGTGTTTGCTGAAGTATTGTAAATTTTCCAATGATAAATCATGACCAGCATTGATGCCCAAGCCGAGTTGTTGTGCTTTGGTTGCTGCTGTGATAAAAGGTTGGATGGCTTTTTCTTTATCTGTTGTGTATAGTCCTGCGTAGTTTTCGGTATACAATTCAATGCGGTCGGTTCCGGTTGCTTTGGCTCCCTGCACCATCTCTTCATCGGCATCCACAAAAATGGAAGTGCGGATACCCTGCGATTGAAACAATGTTATCATTTCCGATAAATAGGTTTTGTGTTCAAGCGTGTTCCAACCATGATCGGAAGTTAACTGCCCGGTTGTATCGGGAACCAGTGTAACCTGTGCGGGTTTTGTTTCCAGCACCAATTGCACGAATGAAGGTTCCAGCGGATTTCCTTCTATATTTAATTCGGTGGTCAATACTTTTTTGAGTTCGCGCACATCTGCATAGCGGATATGGCGTTCGTCAGGGCGGGGGTGCACGGTGATGCCATCTGCTCCAAAACGTTCAATATCCAGTGCTGTTTTAATCACATCCGGATTGTTTCCACCGCGGGAGTTGCGCAGGGTGGCAATCTTATTAATATTAA
>CALRRW020000241.1:0-3743 GCA_943370695.1 Comamonas sp. lk
AACCTTTTTTAGACAGAACAAAAATGGTGAACAATGCAATTGGAACGGTTACCAAAAATTTACTGGAAGGTGCCTTAATTGTTATTTTCATATTGGTATTGTTTCTCGGAAATATGAGGGCCGGACTTATTGTGGCATCTGTTATTCCATTATCGATGCTGGTTGCTGTTATACTCATGAATATGTTTGGGGTAAGCGGAAACCTGATGAGCCTTGGCGCTTTGGATTTTGGTCTTATTGTAGATGGTGCTGTTATTATCGTAGAAGCCTGTATGTTTCAATTGCATACATCAAAACAAAAAAGCATCTCCCAATTGCAAATGGACAATCTTGTTTACGATACCTCTGCACGCATGCGGAATGCAGCGGTATTTGGAGAGCTCATAATCCTGGTGGTGTACCTACCCATTTTTACCCTCGAAGGAATTGAAGGAAAAATGTTTAAACCCATGGCGCAAACCGTGGCCTTTGCCTTGTTGGGAGCTTTCATTCTTTCACTCACCTATATTCCAATGATGAGCGCCTTGTTTTTAAACAAAACGGTGTCGCACAAAAAAACCATATCGGATAAAATGATGGCCGTATTGGAAAACATTCACCAGAAATATTTAATCAAAGTGTTAGCTATTCCCAAACTCATTGTTGCAGCTTCATTTGGTTTACTGCTTCTTGCTTTGGTGGTGTTTTCACAAATGGGCGGAGAGTTTATTCCCGAATTGCCCGAAGGAGATTTTGCCTTGGAAACACGTGTATTAACAGGCAGCAATATTAACACAACTGTTGAGGCCTGCTTGAAGGCTTCACATATTTTAAAACAACAATTTCCGGAAGTGATTAAAGTAGTAGGGAAAATTGGCAGTGGGGAAATCCCCACTGATCCAATGCCAATGGATGCAGCGGACCTGATGATTATTTTAAAAGACAAAAGTGAATGGACATCAGCCGAAACATGGGATGAACTGGCGGAAAAAATGACCATAGCCCTGCAAGATGTTCCGGGAGTAACGTATGGATTTTCGTTTCCTGTTGCCATGCGCTTTAATGAATTAATGACCGGAGCCAAACAGGATGTGGTGTGTAAAATATTTGGTGAAAACCTCGATACCCTTTCCAAATACTCCAAAATACTGGGTAATGTGGCTGGCACCATTGACGGGGCACAATCCGTTTATGTGGAACCTATTGACGGCCTTCCACAAGTAATCATTCATTACAAGCGAAACATCATTGCACAGTATGGATTAAACATTTCGGACATTAACAGGGTAGTAAACACTGCTTTTGCGGGGCAAAGCAGCGGACAGGTATTTGAAGACGAAAAACGTTTTGACTTAGTAGTAAGACTGGCAGGCGAAAACAGAGAAGCGTTGGAGGATATTCAAAACTTACTGATTCCAACTGCAAGCGGAATACAAATTCCGTTGTACCAGGTAGCAGATGTATCCATAAAAGAGAGTGTGAACCAAATTCAACGCGAAGATGCCAAACGCAGAATCATTGTTGGATTTAACATTCACAACAGGGATGTGCAAAGCATTGTGAACGACTTGCAAGCACAAATTGAAAAGAACATACAATTACCAGCAGGTTATTATATTACGTATGGTGGTGCGTTCGAGAATCTTGCTGCGGCCAAAAAGAGGCTATCAATTGCCGTACCTGTTTCGTTGTTACTCATTTTTGCGCTCCTCTTTTTTGCCTTTAACTCGGTGAAACATGGCTTGCTTATTTATTCAGCTATTCCTTTATCTGCCATTGGTGGTGTGTTTTTATTAGCGTTGAGGGGAATGCCTTTTAGCATCAGTGCGGGCATCGGATTTATTGCGCTGTTTGGTGTGGCGGTGTTAAACGGGATTGTATTGATATCTGAATACAATAAAATTAAAGACAGTGGTGAGCAGGATATTAAACAAATTGTATTGCAGGGAACCAAACACCGCTTGCGGCCCGTTTTAATGACCGCTTTGGTTGCCTCATTAGGATTTTTACCCATGGCATTAAGCAATGGTTCGGGTTCGGAAGTTCAGCGACCGTTGGCAACTGTAGTTATCGGAGGATTGCTCATTGCTACCTTGCTTACCCTTTTTGTTTTACCCGTTTTGTTTGTTCTTTTCGAAAAAGGATTTAAGGTTAAAACCACCATTACAACCGCGCTACTTTTAGTTGTTGGTTTACTTTCCGTTCAAAAAACAACCGCACAACAAAGCATTTCATTAAATGCAGCCATTGATACCGCTTTGCAAAACAACCTGCAGGTAAAAAACGAAAAGCTGCAGGCTGCTTATCAACAAAAACTAAAAGCCGCTGCCATTGATATTCCGCAAGCAAACATTACAGGGGAATACGGGCAAATAAACTCCTACTATAAGGATACCAAGTTCGGCATCTCTCAATCCTTTAGTTTTCCTACGGTGTATGCAAAACAAAAGTCGCTGCAAAATGAAAGTTATAAAAACAGCGTATTAAATATTGCAGTGAAACAAGCAGATCTCAAAAAGGAAGTGAGCAATCGCTTTTACTTACTGATATACCTGCAGCAAAAACAAAAACTACTCCTGCAACTGGATAGCATGTATGCCTCGTTTTTGGAAAAAACAAACCTGCGTTTTGCCAAAGGCGAAAGTAACGTGCTGGAAAAAGCAACGGCAGAAACACAACGTGGCCAGATTGCCATTCAGTTAAACCAACTCCAGAATGATTTAGACATTGTTCAATTGCAGTTTCAATTGTTGCTCAATACCCAAACGGCTTTTACTCCGCAAACAGACAATGTAAAACTCACTTACAATGCAGCTCTCGATACAACATCTATCAGTAACCATCCTCAGTTAAAACTTTTGCAAAACAGAAAAAATATTTCGCTGGTCAATACCAAGCTCGAGAAAAACAAACTGTTACCTAATCTCTATGTTGGCTATAGCAATCAGAGCATACAGGGCATAGGAGCGGATAATGTGCTTTATGGTAAATCCGACAGGTTTAGTTCCGTGCAACTGGGTGTTGGTATTCCATTGTTTTTTGGTTCACAAAAAGGGAAAATAAGCACCTCAAAAATCCAGTCCCTGATACAGGAGAACGAATATCAAATAGGCTTACAAACCTTTAAGGCCCAATACGAAACAGCATACAAACAATACCGTTCACAATTGCAGGTGGTGAGTTATTTTGAAAACACAGCGTTAAAAAGTGCCAATACCATAAGCCAAACAGCCAACCAACAGTTTGCCAATGGCAATATTGACTACCTGGAATGGACAATGCTCATGAACAATGCAACTGCTATCCAAAGCGGGTATGCCGATGCTGTAAAAGACCTTAATCAATCCGTTATTCAACTCCATTATTTAACAACAAAATAGGGATATGAAATTACCGTTTAACGATAAAAAATTTCTGCTCCTGCTTTTTGCAATCATTGTTGTGATAACGTTGGAAGTGTTGTCCATCATCGGCATTCATATACCCATGCCGTATGCTCCTTTTGTGTTTGCTGTTTTCATTTTAAGCATCGGTTATGATGTATTGTGGAATGGCTTAAAAGCAATGGCGAAGTTTCAGTTTAGCAGTATCAATTTATTAATGACCATTGCTGTTATTGGAGCTTTCTATTTAGGAGAATATCCCGAAGCAGCCGTTGTTATTGTGCTGTATGTATTGGGCGAACGACTGGAAGATATTGGTATAAAAAATTCAACATCGGCACTGGACGAATTGGTGAGCAATGCTCCTAAAACAGCCTTTGT
>CALRRW020000242.1:0-3734 GCA_943370695.1 Comamonas sp. lk
GAGATGGAATACCGCGCATTGTCATCATTATACTCATTGCAGCTTTCCACTTTTTGAAATCATAATTAATCGTGGAATAAAACCGATCGAGATCGTGGTTGTCGGAAAAAATAATATGGTGATATGGATCCTTGTATACATAATCCTGGGACAAATTGTAATACAGTTTAGAAACACCTTCCGTCCAGCCATTGGGTTGTGATACGGCATCATCTATTGAAAAACAAAACTGAAAATCAAGTACGCTTTGCATATTCTCAGCTACCGGTTTGTCTTTGGGTACAAAGTACGATTGCAACGGCACTGCATGTTCCCATATTTCACCAAACACACTTAAAGTTGGGTATTCGGAAATGATGCTTTGGTACCATGCTTGCATAAATTTTTGTTCGGGGTACGAATAGGTATCAATGCGAATACCATCTGCCATGCTTGTTTCGATCCACCAAACGGTATTTTGGGTCATGTATTTGGCCACAATGGGATTATCGTTATTCACATCGGGCATTTGATGATCGAACCAGCCTTCTGTAAATACTTTTTGGTCCAATTGCGATGCATATGGATCCATCAATGTGTTGGCACGGTAGTTTGTTCGGGTAAACTTTTCAAATGTGTGTACGGCCGTATCAAAAGGCTTATCGGTATACAACCAGTGTCCATCGCCAATATGGTTAAACACCAAATCCAATACCCATTTCATGTTTCGTTTTTTAGCTTCAACACACAGCTGTGTGTAATCATTTAAGGTTCCATAACGAGAATCCACCTTATAATGATTGGTAATGGCATATCCATGATACGATTGTGACGGCTCATCATTTTCTTGAAAAGGCGTGAGCCACATGGTGGTTACACCAAGATTCTGGATATAATCTAAATGTTGTGTAATTCCCTGTAAATCGCCACCATGCCGTGCAAAGAGGGAATCCCGGTTCATTGTTTTTTCGCGTTTGGTTACATCCACATCATTTTGCGTATTGCCATTAGCAAACCTGTCGGGCATCAACAAATAAACCAGATCGTTTCCTTTTAACGTTTGAGGCAGGGCGCGTTTTTGTTTGAATGAATAGGATAACTGTTGATTCTTTTTCCCTTTCAAATTAAAGACAACCTCTCCTGCCTGCATTGACTTGCTCAAACGCATTTCCACCAACAAATAATCTTTGTGTTGGGTGGACAAAACCTTGGTGATGGTAATACTCGGATTGTCGGCAGTTAACTGCTGCACCGTGTTTCCAATATTTTTTTGCTTGATGATGAGTTGAAGTGATGTATCCTTTAATCCCACAAACCAATTGGGTGGATATACTTCTGTTTGCGCAAAAGCATTCAGATTCAGAAGGCAAAAGAGAACAAAAAATTTATGCATAGTTTTAATTGTTGAATGAATTGGCACGGGTAAATTACCTCCCGCAAATTTCGCCAATGGCGCAAATTGTTTCTCGCAGTTTGCAAAATTTACAGGAAATACATTCCTTTAAAATACAAAGAGCCCCGCAATACTGCGGAGCTCATTTGCATACTATCAATTAACCGTAATTAACGCACGATAAGTTTTGATGTTACCGACTCATTACGCGTATTTGAAGCTTTAATAAAGTATATCCCTTTGCTTAGTTCATCTGTATTGATAAGCAAGGTGTTTTGTTTGTAGTCTGTGAACGACTGAATGGTTTTACCCATCATATCCATTACCACCACATTGTGTGCAGTAGCTTTGTCGTTAAACTCTATCATGGTATATGATTGGGCAGGATTCGGGAATAATTTGAACGAAGTGTTTAATGCTGCTTCGCTAATACCAACAGAACCTCCTACTGTACAAGTGTTGTATACATAAAACAACGTAACCGGAGTAGCAACGGTTCTGGTATAAATACGATTATATCCTCCCACACCACTTGGCTCGTAGCAAGATGAATCGGTTGAGTTAGGGAAATTTTCTTCGTTAGCTGCATTTGACGAATCACCATTAACAAATTTGTAGTTAAAGATACCCGGGCAAATATTGTTAACGGTTACTTCAAATACTCCCGGTTCGCCAGCAGATGGAGACATGCGCAATGCACCTTCTTTCCAGTTTGGCGTTTGGAATGTTCCAATTAAATAAACGATACCCGGAGTTTCGTTCGACATATCCACTTTAAACTTAATGGTTGATGGCGCTGGTTTGCTTGCGCAAGCACCTACAGTACGCGATCCAAAACAAGTTAAATCAATGGTATCGTGAGCTGCTAAAGCGAAAATACGGTTGCTTCCGCCTTCCCAGTTGGTAATACCATTTTTGTGGTAACGGAATTTGAAAGCTACCTCACCACTATCCAATGAATCCACAACAATGGCAAACACTTTAGAAGAACCGATTTCTGTCATTTTTAAACCCGCACCGTATGCTGTTAAACGAGCACCGGCTCCGGCAACTGTTACCGAATCATATCCACCATCACAATCACTATTGCTCATATCCACCACAAATGATAAAGAGTATGTAGGAATTGGAGCAGTAGGACATGCAACGCAAGATGCAAAACAAACTTTTGGTACAGCCACATCTGCGCTCACCGTAATCGTGCGGTTTCCACCTCCATTAGCACATCCACTAGGAACAGCTTCTGGAACACTTGGTGAGTTCCAGTCGTTTCCATTAACATACTTAAATTCGTATGAACCGGCTGCTAAATAAGCTATGTATTCATACACTTTATTATTGGGAAATAAATTAGCCATATTGTTTGCCGCTGGTGTCCAGTTAGGCGTAACCGCTGTTCCAGCAATATGCACACCATTTACACTTACTGTTTCATTTTTCATATCAACAGCAAAGCGTACCGCAAACTTTCCAGCAGGAGCTGATCCACTATACATTACACTTATAACTGTTGTATCATTTGCAGTTGAATCATTGTAAAACCATCTGTTATCATCACTGCCTCCGTTATTGGTATGCCCTTTTTGAGAAATTGCAGGAACAGATTCAATGCTATTGTTTGCTCCACCCCAGTCATTACCATTGATAAACTTGAAACGGTAAAAAGCGCCTGCAGGAATATCATATACTCTACTATACATACTAGTAGATCCTTCTTGGGTTAAACCTCCTGCGGATGGTGTCCAGTCGCCACCTTGTCCCGAAGCTGCTTGAAAATCACCTGCTACACTCACTCCATTAACACTAACCGTTTGTCCGGTCATGTCTACTTGGAATTTTACTTTTTTAGCCTGCACAACACCAAGCGTTGCAACAGCCAGAATTGATAGTAATAATTTTTTCATAGTAATTAATTATTGATTTGTTCATTCGAATGTAACGTAAAAAAATTATAAAAAACAAATAAGTGTAGGAAATACACTTACTTTTTTTTAACTCGCATATTGAAGTTAGTCCCCGTTTAAGTTTTAGCAAATGAATTTTCAAAAACAAATAGGTTTTATAGGCATCTTACTTATTACGTGTACATACTACACCAAAGCACAAGTAGTATCAATGCTTCCCGCATTTGCAACAGCTGATGATACGGTTACCATAACCTATGATGCAACACAGGGAAACGCACAATTGTTAGGTGTGGGAGTTGTGTACGCACATGCCGGTATTATTACCAGTAAAAGCACATCTGCGTCTGATTGGAAATATGTACAGGGCAATTGGGGAACCGATGATGCCAAAGTAAAAATGACTTCAATAGGCAATAACAAGTTTACCATCAAATACCATATCCGTACTTTTTATG
>CALRRW020000243.1:0-3733 GCA_943370695.1 Comamonas sp. lk
TGGCTCCGTAAAATATTTTAGACAAAGTAGCATCGTACGAGAATCCTACTTTAACCTTTGAGGTTCGGATACCAAACAGCACAATGAACGCATCAGAAGTGCTTTTTGCCTGACGAAAGTATCCTCCAATAACGATTGGACCTTGATTATAGTACATACCCAGGTTAATTTGGGCGGTAGGTCCTTGTTGCATATAAAGCACATTCGGGTAAAAATTAGATGCCTTTTTAGGGTCTCTGTGTTCACGCCTTGGAATAACTAACCCTGCATGTGCGGTATACCTCATTGGTAACTCACTACCCACCGACTGATAAAACCCTTGTTTGGGCTGGGTAAGATTGTGGGTTGCAAAACCGGCATAGAATTTTTTAGAATAAATAACCAACCCTGCAGCAAAATTCGGAATAAAACCGGTGTTGCTGGTTGCGGCTTCAGTGGTTTGCCTTACAATACCCTGTCCTGCTGCAATTTGATCACCAAATTGTAATTTACCAAAATCAACTGATTTTTGAAATACTCCTGCCTGAATACCGGCTCTCATTGTAATGGTTTTGCTTAATATTATCTGGTATGCATAAACAAGGTTAACGTTAGTTGTGGTTAACGTTCCTACTCCCGCTTCATCGGTGCTGGCTATTACGCCAAAGCCCCCGTTGATTGCGTCATAATGTTCGTCATAAGAAGCTGAGAAAGTTCTGAAGGTACCCGAAATACTTGGCCACTGACTACGATAGTTGAGATTCACCCTTCCTACGTATGAACCACCGGCAAATGCCGGGTTAGTGTATATCGGATTGGCATAAAATTGCGAAAACTGGGGATCCTGTGCCCAAGCATCGCTCACACCAAATAACATGACAACTATATAAATACAAATGCTGCGTATAACAGCAATATTCAATTTCATTTTCTTAATTCAACGTTACAGAGTTAACATGCGTATTGGTAACCTTACAATTCATTTCAAGCCTCTTTGTAAAATTATTAAACAATTTAAGTTGTACTGTGCGCACAATTAATTTGTTTTGTTAAACGTTTAGTAACGTAATATTAATAACTATACAAAGTTCCAATTATAAGCAATTTATCATTTGATATGCAACAACATTTTCTGAAAATTTACCTAAAATCAATAAAACTGCTGCTGGTATTAGTATTGATATCCATATTAGGGACCTTAAAAGCTAGTGAAATTACACAATCCTATTCCATTCAGTGGAGTAATTTTAACAATTTCAACTTTCACAATACAACTTACCCAAACTTTATCACATTTAATTCTGCCGCATACAACTGGAATAAAAGCGGAGGATTACCCATATTTTCAACTACACTTAACGTTATAAACCCTTCAAATCTTATTGCTACAATCAAAAATGAACGGTACCAAACAATAGCAGATATTCAAAACAAAGAGTTATTGCTTACTTCCTTCACTGCCAATAATACAATTGTATATGAGAAAAAAATAGCAAAAGCTATTGTAAGTTTTATTCCCGTTCGCAAAAATCAGCTAACCGGACAAATTGAACAACTCGTCTCATTCGACATAACAATAACATACTCTAATCTTAATGTTCCTGCATCATTTCAAAAAAAGAGCAATGTTTTAACTTCGGTTTTGGCAACCGGAGAATGGGTTAAAATTGGGGTATCACTTACAGGAATTCATTCCCTTTCCAAATCATATCTTAAAAACATAGGATTGAACCTGGATAATATAGACCCAAGAACCATTAAATTATATGGTAATGGTGCTGGAATGTTGCCACAACAAAATGCGGTTGCCCGATTTGATGATTTAGTCGAAAATGCAATCGTGGTGGAAGGAGAATCTGACGGAGTATTTAATGATGACGATAAAATTTTGTTTTATGGCAAAGGCCAGCAAGACAATTGGAAATACAATACAACAACAAACAGGTATGAACATATTACCAATATTTATGCTGATGTAACTTATTACTTTTTAACATACGGAGGTGTGGCAGGCAAAAGGATTTTACCAACCACAAATCCCAATACATTTAATACAACAGTATCCGATTACGATTTTTTATATGCGCATGAAACGGAACAATTCAATCTGATAAAATCAGGAAGACGATGGATGGGAGAAGAGTTCAGTAAAGTTAATGTAAAGTCATTCATTGTTAATCTGGGATTGGTTAACACTACCGAACCACTTTATATTCGATCGTCTGTTGCAGCCAGAAGTTTTTCTCCCAGTTCTTTTTCGGTTTCGGTAAATGGTACAAATATCCTAAACCAAAACATCTCTGCAGCTATTGCTAATTTTGAATCGACATATGCATACACTGCATTAAACAGTAATACAATAAATGTAAATACCGGAAGTATAAACGTTGGATACACATACAATACATCAGCACCCGGGTCAATCGGCTGGTTAGATTATTTTGAACTGCAATCACGCAATATATTATCTCAAACAGTCCCTCAATTTACATTCAGGGATGCCCGAAGTATTGGCAATGGAAACATCGGACAATTTTCAATTAATACAGCAACTCCAATTACAGTGTGGGACGTTACCCAACCTCATCAAATCAAACAAATTCCACTTGCATTTGCCGGAGGATTGGCAACCTTTAATGCCAACACTGATAGCCTTAGGGAATATATCACCTTTACAGGACAGCAATATTTTACTCCTACTTCTGCAGGCAAAATAGCTAACCAAAACCTACATGGACTGCCTCAAGCTGATTTATTTATTATTACGCATTCGGCCTTTGTTAGTGAAGCTCAATTGTTAGCCCAATTTCATATGACACAATCCGGCCTCAGAACCCATGTAGTTACTGTTGAACAGATATACAATGAGTTTTCCACGGGAGCACAGGATTTAAGCGCCATCCGCGATTTTTTAAGAATGTTTTACAAACGTGCCAATGTACCGCAGGATTTTCCAAAATATGTTACCATTTTAGGCAGGGCATCATATGATTACAAAAATCGTATTGCCAATAATACCAACTTTGTTCCAACCTATGAAAGTTTAGAATCTTTTAACCCGGTAAGCACATATAACTCGGATGATTACTTAGGGTTATTGGATGATAATGAAGGCAACTGGGATTCAGACAATGATGTAAAAGAATTTTTGGATGTGGCTATCGGCCGCCTGCCTGCTCAGGACAATACACAGGCACAACAAATGCTGGCTAAAATTTTCAAATATGTAAATACCCCGACATTTGGTGACTGGAAAAGCAAACTGGTTTTTGTAGCAGATGATGAGGATTACAATATCCATCAAAACCAATCCAATACATTGGCAAATAATGCTATCACAAACTTTAAAGATTACAATATCAAAAAGATATTTATCGATGCGTATAAAGAAGAAAACACATCGGGAGGGGCGCGGAATCCTGATGCACAAGCAGAGATCGTTAGGGCAGTAGAACAGGGAGCAATGCTGATTAACTATACAGGCCATGGTGGCGAAATAGGCTGGGCTGCCGAACGTATTCTAAACACTGATGATATTACAAAATGGACCAATGGTAATAAACTACCGTTGTTTGTAACAGCAACCTGTGAGTTTAGCCGTTTTGATGACCCCAGCAGAACATCTGCAGGAGAATATGTGTTACTTAATCCGAATGGTGGTGGTATTGCCTTATTTACCACGGTTCGTCTCGTAAACTCAGGGTCAAACTTCGCGTTAAACAGTTTTTTCTTTAACCATGTTGGTCTCGATTCA
>CALRRW020000244.1:0-3731 GCA_943370695.1 Comamonas sp. lk
AAGTGGGTTACAAACGTTTTTTCAATACCATTCTCTTCTTTTATTCGGGCTACAGCATTACTGTGTTATCCGGAAATTTCGAAACCTTGTTTATCGGTTGGGAAATTTTAGGTATTTCTTCATTCCTCCTCATCGCCTTTTACCGCAATCGGTATCTGCCTGTAAAAAACGGTTTAAAAGTGTTCAGCATTTACCGTATTGGCGATATCGGAATTTTATTAGCCATGTGGATGAGTCACCATTTATGGCATGAGAACATCAGCTTTATCCGCTTGAACAATTATGAACTGGTGAGTGAGCATTTGCAAAACCATAGTTTGGTTGGGGTCTTTATTTCAATAATGATATTGATAGCTGCTGCTGCAAAATCAGCTCAGTTACCTTTCTCGTCATGGTTGCCACGCGCAATGGAAGGACCCACACCATCGAGTGCAATTTTTTACGGTTCGTTATCCGTGCATATCGGGGCATTTTTGCTATTGCGCACCTTTCCATTTTGGGAACATCAGTATTCGGTTCGTGTTATTATTGGTTTACTTGGATTAAGCACGGCTATTGTTACCAGCCTTATTGCAAGGGTACAATCATCTGTAAAAAGCCAAATTGCTTATGCATCTGCAGCGCAAATCGGGATCATTTTTGTGGAAGTAGCTTTGGGTCTGGAAACATTGGCATTAATCCACTTTGCCGGGAATGCGTTTTTAAGAACCTATCAGTTACTGGTTTCACCATCGGTAGTAAGTTACCTCATACGCGAACAGTTTTACAAGTTTGAGAAACCGGAACATACTGTTGTACCGGCATGGAAACAAAAATGGAACAATACCATTTACATCCTAAGCATTAAAGAATTTAACCTTGATTGGTTTATGTACAGATATGTGTGGGGATTGTTAAAGCGTGTTGGAAAAAGTGTAAGCATTTTAAAAACCCGGCAAGTGGTAATGGTTTATGGAACCATTTTGGTGGTGAGTATTTACCTGCTGTATCATCAAATGTATATCCCTGAATTGCTCAAACATTACACTTCCACCTTGCTTGCATTTGCCGGATTACTCATGGTATTGCGTTCGTTTGTGGAACGTAAAAATCCAATGGCAGCGTGGTTACTCATTTTGCTCAACCATCTTTTTATTGTGCTGGCCATTTCGTTCAACGAAAATTTTGATATCCAGCATTCGGTATTATACCTGAGTGGAGTGGTTGTTTCTTGGGTTGTGGGTTATGTGTGTTTACATTATCTTAAAAACAGGGTAGTGCATTTCGACCTTAATCAACTATATGGTTATGCGGTAAAATACAAAAGACTGGCTTTTGTTTTCCTATTGGCATGCCTTGGTTTAGCAGGATTTCCCATCACAACAACCTTTATTGGCGAAGATTTAATATACAGCCATATTCACCACGACCAGTTATTGCTGGCCTCTTTTATCTCCATTAGTTTAATCGTGGATGGCATTACGCTTATTCGCTTGTACTCGAGATTGTTTTTAGGACCTTATATCGAAGACGGTTACAAAAATCCATATCGCTCATCATAAAATATTTAACAAAAATAAAAATCACCTTATATGAACATTCAAAAAAACATACCTGCAGATGGACTAGCAGGATTAAAACAAAATTTCACTAAAGATGCTCTGGCAGGATTTTTAGTATTTTTACTAGCCATGCCTTTAAGTTTAGGCATTGCAAAAGCCTCCGGTTTCCCAATGATATTCGGATTGGTTACTGCCATTGTAGGCGGAGTTGTTGTGAGTTTTTTTATGGGTTCGCGTTTATCCATTAAAGGACCAGCTGCAGGGCTTATCGTTATTGCAAGCGGCTCGGTAGCTGCATTTGGGGATGGCACCGCTGGTTGGCACCTTGCACTGGGAGCCGTTGTGGTTGCAGGTCTATTACAAATTATTTTTGGAGTACTGAAGCTAGGCAAACTTGCCGATTTTTTTCCAAGTGCTGCCATTCATGGAATGCTGGCTGCAATCGGAGTGATTATTATGGCTAAACAATTGCATTTGGTTTTAGGTATTGATCCTGCTTTGCTTAAGGGAAAAGAACCAATTGAATTGTTAACCATGCTACCTTCAAGCATCATGCACGAAAATGCACACATGACGGAAATCGGGATTGCCTGTTTACTCATTTTGATATTGATGAGTTATATTAAGAATCATAACATTAAAAAAATTCCTGCACCACTTGTTGTATTAGCGGTTTCTATTCCCTTGGGTTTTGCTTTGCATATTAAAACAGAAGCTCAAATTGCAAATTTTGCTTTGGTAAAAATTGGCAGCTTTCAGGAAGCATTTGCCCAAGGATTTATCAATGTAGATTTCTCAGGAATGTTTACCCATACAGGTGTATTTATTCAATATGTTATTTTGTATGCATTAATTGGAAGTATCGAATCATTGCTAACAGCCAAAGCGGTTGACGGAATGGATCCTTATAAACGTAAGACTAATTTTGATACGGATTTGATTGGTGTGGGAATTGGAAACACCATCACGGGTACACTTGGCGGATTACCAATGATTAGTGAGGTTGCCAGAAGTTCGGCAAATGTTGGTTATGGAGCACAAACACGCTGGGCAAACTTTTTTCATGGGTTGTTTTTATTATTGGCGGTGTTGTTTGCTGTTCCTTTTATCGAAATGATACCAAACGTTGCCCTTGCTGCAATGCTTATTTTTGTTGGTTTCAAATTGGCTCATCCCAAAGAATTTATTCATATGTGGCATATCGGTAAAGAACAATTTATGGTATTCACCGTTACTGTTATTGTTACTGTTTCAACCGATTTATTGATCGGTGTTGCTTCGGGTATCGTGCTTGAGTTTATTGTAAACTTAATAAATGGTGCATCATTTAAAAGTTTGTTTAAACCATTCATGATGGTGGAAATAAGTGAAGACGAGAAAGACTATACAATTTCAGTTGAACACTCTGCCATATTCAGTAACTACATCAGTTTGAAAAAACAATTGAACCAGTTGCCTCGCCAAAAAAACCTTATTGTGGATTTTACCAACGTTAAACTGATAGACAGAACAGTAATGGAGCATATGGATGATATGGCAAAAGCATACAGGGAATCAGGAGGAACATTTGAAATTATTGGTTTAGCAGATCACAAAGCACTTTCTTCGCACCCATTTGCCACCCGCAAAAACATGAGTATTCATTAATATTGCAAAACATGAGGAAGTTTTTAATACTTGCATTAGCGGCATGTAGCATGTCTGCTTTTGCCCAGGTAAATACAATTACACCTGCTACGCCAAAACCAGACAAGGATTTGCGCATGAGTTTAAATGATGATGGTTCGCATTATATCAAGGCAACCTTTACGGGTCAGGTTTGGGCTCGCTATAACCAAAGTAATCCAGGAACAACTGTCAATGGATTTGCAAAACCCGAAACGTATGATATCGGTATCAGGCGGGCACGTATCCAATTATACGGAAAAGTGAGTGACAAGGTATTTTTGTATACTCAATTTGGAATTAACAATGATGCATACAATAGCCCACGCAAACCAGGTTTGTTTTTTCACGATGTGGTAACAGAATATTGGGTAACACCAAGGGCGTTACATATCGGAGGCGGATTGACTTCATGGAACGGTTTTGCACGTTATTCAGCTGCTTCTATCTCCAGCAGTTTGGGTGTTGACCTTCCGCTTTACCAACAAACAACCAATGATGTAAACGATCAGTTTTTCCGAAAGT
>CALRRW020000245.1:0-3715 GCA_943370695.1 Comamonas sp. lk
GGACAAACACTATTACGTACTAACATTCAGTCTCAACCATTTAACCGAATTCCATAAAGTGTTTTATCCTTTTAAGAGCAACTGAAAACAAACATTAAAACATCCAATGATCTACTTGCGCACAAATATGCATTCACCTTACTCACACTATTTTTTGCATATGTTAAAAAATGCACGAGAGGAATTATTTATTCATAAAAAACAAAAAAGCATCTTGGAACTGTAACAAATTGGCATCGTTAATTCTTTGTACATTGAGGCTAAAGAATTTGAAAAAAAGGAGATGCAGCGCAGGCATATTGCATCACGAAACAGGTAGAAACCATTGTTGCGGAGAGCAAAAAAAGCGCTACTCAAAAAAAATATACAGCATGGACCGGAAAAAAACGCACACTTTTGTTTAGTAAAATTTAAACAAAATGACCAAGATATACGTTTATAATTAATACCAATTTAATCCGATGCATTGTTGCAACAGTCAATTCCAACAACAACACATTGCTAATCAGAAGACCATACTCACTTAAAAGAATGATGCTTTTTTAATACCAACTATTCAGACTACAAACAATAAGTTAAATATCCACAACCCGCTGGCAATTAGCACACGTTTATCAATCTACTCATCAATCGCCTTTGCTTAATCATGCTAACTTTGTTGAAGACATATGCATAAAAAGATGATCTTTTTAAACAATAGCTTAAAATAATCCTTTAACGTATGTATAATATTTTTTTACAACACCTAAAAGAAAAACAAACAATTACAATTTATGTACACCCGATTTTTTAATATGTGCAAACACTTAGGCCTTGATCTTTCCGTTGAAGCAATAGCTGATTTAGAAAGAATTGTTGTTCCAAAGTTTTGTAAAAAAGGAGATGACCTCCTCAGTGTTGGAGAATATAGCACCAAAATATTCTTCATCGCAGAAGGATTGGTAAAAAATGGATACTGGAAAGAAGATAGGGAATTTATCATTCGGTTTTGTGAGGAAAATTGTATTGTTACCGATTTGGAAAGTATTTATACAAATACTCCATCTAAATCTTTTCTAACGGCCATTGAGGATACACAAACACTTTACATGACTACCCATGATTACGAAATATTGCTAACCAAACATATAGACATTCAAAAAGCCACCAGAGTATACCACGAGAAAACATTGGCAAAAACCTTTGCCTGGAATAAAGAAATATTGGGATGTGAAGCGCAGGAAATATACCTCAAATTTATAAAGGACAGGCCAAACCTTACCAATCGCATTTCATTAGGTGATTTATCAAGCTATCTGGGTATTTCTCAGGCATCACTTAGCAGAATAAGGTCATCTTTGGCAAAATCAAAAAAATAACTAAAGTATACAATTACAAGTATAATCACCCAAACATCTTTGATTTTATAAAGATGTTTGGGTGTTGCTAAAGTTGACTTAAAATCTGAACCCCTTTTTAAGACAAAAAGTTCACCCGACCACTTTGTTCGACAACTTTACAATCACTTATTTTCACCACCCCCAAAATGAACACGCAACTTTTTGAGTTATGCAAACAATTAGGTCTTAATCTTTCTAAAGAAGCGATAACTGATTTGAATAAAATCACCTTTACAAAACACTGTAAAAAAGGAGAAAACCTCCTGAGCGAAGGAGAATATTGTACTAAAATATTCTTCATAGGAAAGGGATTGATAAAAAATGGATATTGGAAAGAGAATAGAGAATACATCATCAGATTTTGTGAGGAAAACTGCATCTTTACAGATTTGGAAAGTATATATACAAAGACCCCCTCTAAGTTTTTTTTAACTGCTATTGAGGAGACACATTCAATTTATATGAATATCGATGACTATGAAAAATTGCTGGGTAAACATCATGATATACAAAAGGCAACCAGAATATGCCACGAAAAAAAACTGATAAAGGCAATTGGATGGAATAAAGAAATATTGGGATGCGATGCACAAGAAATATACCTCAAATTTAAAGAAGATCAACCTAAACTCTTCAACCGTATTTCCTTAGGGGATTTATCCAGTCATTTGGGTATTTCTCAGGCATCACTCAGTCGGATAAGGTCATCTTTGGCAAAATCAAAAAATTAAAGGCTCCGGTTATTCATATTTCCTGGCCATTCCAAATCCGTGTCAAGAGTGTAAGATGTTAAATTGCCAAAACCATAAAAAATATTCGCTCCTTAGTATGATGGAATAAAGATTTTTCATGAACAATCTATTCTGTCTCAAAAAAGACCGATGGTATGTTATGGCAAAATTGAACACTCAAACATTCTTTCAATTTTGTGTATCTTGGTTTAAGCTTTTTTACCTTAATCATGAAAGAACTCGAGACCCTCGCCTTCGCACTCAATCAATTTGCCGGTTTAACGGCTGAAGACTTTAACCTTTCTTCCAACTACTGGCAATACAAAGAATTTAAAAAAGGTGAGTATTATAACCAGCGTCACACCATTTGCAAACAACTGGGATTTATGCTAGATGGTGTTTTTCGTTCATACATCATTGACGAAAAAACAGGTGACGAAAAAAATATTTTCCTGTATTCAAAAAACCAATTCGTGGTTACGTTCAAAAGTTTTGTGAATCAAATCCCCTGCGATTATCACACCCAGGCCATGACCGATGCAACCGTTGTGTATATCAATATTGCTGATTTACTTTCGTTGTATAAACAATCTCACCAATGGGAAACCTTCGGTAGGTTATTGGCTCAAGAGGCATTTAATGTTGCAATGGGCCGAACAGAAAGTTTTCTTTTTCAATCACCCGAAGAACGGTACACCGACCTTATCAAACACCATCCCGATATTTTTAACAATATCCCGTTGTACCAAATATCCTCTTACCTGGGTATTCAGGGCCCCTCTTTGAGCAGGATTCGAAAAAGACTTTCGGGCAGGTAATACGATTTTAACCCGGGTTAAAGTTTCCGAAGATTGTTTGATAGACCTTTGTTCGACAATTAAAGACAAAACATCATGAAACAATCAAAAACAATCGTGTTGATACACGGATTATTTGTAAACAACACCAGTTGGAACCAATGGAAAAATTATTTTGAAGCAAAAGGTTATGCCGTGCATACACCGGCCAATCCCGGCCATGAAGGAACACCGGCACAACTAAGAGCATCCGTGCACCCGCAACTTACCCAAACAGGTTTTGAAGATGTGGTAACCAATATTGTTAAACTCATTGACACCTTGCCCGAAAAACCAATCGTAATCGGACATTCACTCGCAGGTTTGGTGGTGCAAAAACTGATTGAAATGGATAAAGCAGTTGCCGGAATTAGTATTGACGGTGCACCGCCTAAAAATGTATTTGCGCCACTTGCAACCATTAAAGCAGTGTTGCCGGTTGTGAATCCCTTAAAAGGAAATGCCGCCTATATGGGAACCAAAGAATGGTACCATTATGCATTCTTTAATAATTACACCCGTGCCCAAAGTGATAAACTGTTTGACCAAATTGCTGTACCCGAAAGCAGAAAGATTGCGCGCGATACCTTGTTAAAATCTTTTGCAACCATTGATTTTAAAAAACCTCACAATCCTTTACTTTTTATAGGGGGTGGAAATGACAATATTTTTGCAGCCGCTTTTACCCAAAAAATTGCGGGTTCTTATAAAGACAAAAACAGCATTGCCGATTTTAAAGCGTTTAAAGGGAAAAGCCATTTTATATGTG
>CALRRW020000246.1:0-3714 GCA_943370695.1 Comamonas sp. lk
AAAATATTTGACACCATCCAGGCCAACCAGGTAGCCATAGCCAATCAAAAATTATATGTAAACCGCGAAGAAGGTTTTGTGGGTACAGGTCTTAAAAAGGACGAATACGTTTGCGATTGTTCGGATATCGATGATATTATCGTGTTTAAGCGCAATGGTAAAATGCAGGTGAGCAAGGTGCAGGACAAATTGTTTGTAGGCAAAGATGTATTGTACGTGGATGTGTTCCGCAAAAACGATGAACGCAAAGTGTATAACATGATTTACATGGATGGAAAAACCAAAATCAGTTATGGAAAACGCTTTAATGTAATGGGTGTAACCCGCGATAAAGAATATGATTTAACAACGGGAGCACCGAACAGTAAAATTTTATGGTTTACTGCAAATGCCAATAGTGAAGCCGAACTGGTTGAAATCAATTTAAGTCCATTATCGCACGCACGTAAACTATCGTTTGATTTTAACTTTGCCGACCTGGCTATTAAAGGCCGCGGAGTATTGGGTAATACCGTTTCAAAATACCTGCTCAAAGGTGTGAAACTGAAAGCCAAGGGAGTTTCAACTTTGGGCGGACGCAAAATATATTATGATGATGTGCTAGGCCGGTTGAACGTGGATGAAAGGGGAACATTCCTGGGAGAGTTTGATACCAACGACCGCATTTTGGTTATTTACAAGGATGGAAACTACGAGTTAACAGACTTTGAACTGAGCAACCATTATGAAGCGGAGCAAGTAATATTCATTCATAAGTTCCGTCCTAAACGCGCCTTAACATTGGTGTACTTTAATGATAAGGATAAATTTTATTTCATTAAACGATTTGTCATTGAAACGTTAACCATCAATAAAAAATTCCTGTTAACTCCGGAAGGCGTGAAGTGTAAAGTGATGCTTGCCACCGATCAGATATTGCCAATGGCGGTGGTTGAAAAAGGATTGGGCAAAGGCAAAGCCAACAATACACAGGAAGAGTTAAACCTTGCCGAAGTGATTGAAGTGAAAGGATGGAAGGCAATCGGAAACAGGTTTGCCGGTAAAGAATTTGTGAGCATAAACTTGCTGCCACCTAATCCCGAAGTAGAAGTTGAAGATAATGAGAAAGCTGAAATTACGGAAGAGAAGGACGCGCAAATGCATTTGTTAAACGAAGATATAGAGGCAACGGAACGCGAGCGTATCAATAAATTACTGGAAGATGATGAGCCTTTGGGCGGGAATAAACCAAAGCCTAAACCTAATTTTCCTAAAAAAACAGATACCGATCAACCTAAGTTATTTTAACCATACTCAACCCTAAAATAGTTAGCAATGAACTTCCTTCAATTATTGGAAAAAATTACTGCGGCTATTTTAGGGTTATTGTTTTGTGCGTGTGTGGGCTTTCAGCTGTATGCCTTAAATAGAGGCTTCGATATTACAGATGAGGGCTACAATGTACAGTTGGTTTCATCCAGGTTTGTAGGCATCAGCAATACGTATTTTTTCGAAGTGGTTCAGTTGTTGTTTGGTTGGTTACCGCATTCAATCATCGTCAATAGGATTATTGCAACTGTTTTACTTTTTGGTTCGGCCATCTTTTTTCTCTTTGCAAGCTTTCGCTATTTTGCTGTTTCATTTTCGGCTTCTCCTGTTTTCTTCTGTTTGCTTTGCATTCCTTTTGCAGTAACCTTCGATCCTGTTACACTGAGTTATAATAACACCACAGCGGCTTTTACTTTGTTGAGTGTGGCATGTTATTTTATGCTGCATACGGATTCAGAAAAAAGAATCACGCTATTATTTGCGCTGCTGTGCGGCAGTTTTGCAGCAATGGTTTGTGTTGCCAAAATTACCAGTGGACTGGCTTTAAGTGTTGTTATTCCTGTATTGATATTGCTCACTGCACCCCACAAAATAAGATACTTGCTGATATTTGGTTTGGGTTGGCTTGGTTACCATATGTTGCATGCTGTTTGGTTCACGCCTTTTTATGTTCAGGTAAAAAACATTTTGCTGGCAGGTGATTTGTTTGCGCAAATGGATGCGAAGTATAATGAGTTTACTCTTGTAAACGATGCCTATTTATTTGTCAAAGAGCAAGCCGAACTGGGTTTACGTTTTGTTGTTTTTTTCGTGCTGGCTAAATTTATTCCTGTTCGGCTTATCAGGGTTGTTTGGCTGCTGTTGGCATTGGTGTTTTTTTTCTATGGATTTTACTCAAGTGAATTTCAACTCACAGGGCTGGTGTATGTGATGTGTTCGGTGATGTGTGCCGGTTATGTTTTTGTAGATGTGGCTGATAAAAACATCATCACCACGATTCGTCAAAACTGGAAAGGAATTGCTCAGGGTATACTCTTATTGGCAGTGCCGCTAATGGTTGTTATTGGTACCAATAATGTGTATTACCATAATTATATTTTTGCAACAATTCCATTGGGAGTGCTAAGTGTAGTTGCTCTTCAACGGGCTGGTATTCGGTGGTTTACTCAGTTAACACTCTTGGTTGTGGCCTGTTGTGTATCGTATGTGTGTTATACCAAAATTGTGTGGCAACCATACCGCATTTTACCGTTAACTCAACAAACGGAAACCACTACTGCATCCCCAATATTACAGGGAGTGAAGCTTGATGAAGGAAGTATGAACCGTTACGTCCGATTGCAATCGACCTTATCCAAAAGTGGCTTTACACCGAAAAATGGGCTCATTTGTTTGGGTAAAATGCAGGGGTTGCCATACTTGTTGCAGGCATCTTCTCCGGGCGGTGTTATGTTTTCACCAACATTCAGGGAATTGTATTTACGCAACCTGGCAATTGATACAAACGAGTATGCAAAACCATATTTCGTTGTTTCGGATTATCCATTCACCGATAGTTTAGCAGCAGCTCGCAATAATTGGGAGAACCGTTTTACCCTAAGTATAAGCGCTCATTTGCAGCAACCCATAAAATGGAAACTCACCGATACCATTGTTTTTGAATCCGCCCCGCTTGGGGTGTTGTATGTTTATTTGACAGAAGAGTAGATAGTCCATGGACCATAGACCGTAGTCGATAGATTATGGTTAGTTAAATGAGATATCATATCCGAAATCTCAAATCTCAAATCACTCCCTATTGTTTAATCACTTTTCCTCGCCAGTTACCAACTTTGAGCAAGTAAACTCCTTTAGTACATGATTCGAGGTTAATGATTTGGGTTTGTTTTAAAGGTTGTTCCAATATTAATTTCCCCTGCATATCGTAAAGTTGAACTGTACCTTCCTCATGTAGTCTTTTTACCGAAAGGGTAATATTGTTTTGTGTTGGATTAGGGTATATATCAATTTCCATTTGCTTGGTCATTTCTGAAATACCCACAGAACCAATACTCACAGCAAGCATCGAAGTGTCGGCACATTGTTGATTGGCAGGGTATGCTATTACAAACACCGTATCCTTACCCAATACATTCCAGGTTATTGTTGTTGTTGAGCTGTCGTCATTTACTACTGTTCCCTTTTTTGTAAACCATTTGTAAGAAAGAGCAGACTGAGGCGTTACGCTGTAGCTATTCGATATGTTTTGGAATACAGCTACAGGTCCCATGATTGTTCCTGCATTTACTGTTGGAGTAGATGTTACCATCAAATTGGGGATTACCATTTTACAGTTCAGTGAATCTTGTACTTCCACAACATAGGTATTGGCCGAAAGATTGGCAAAAACATTTGATGACTGGTTAT
>CALRRW020000247.1:0-3694 GCA_943370695.1 Comamonas sp. lk
TCCAACCGGTCTCCTTCAAATACTACTTTATTGGTTTGTGTTCCGTTTACCAGCAAGGTTCCAGCTATCAAAAGGGCAGATGCATTGTGTGAAAATATTTTGGTGCCTGCATCAATGGTTAATACACAACCTTTGGGAACTAAAATGGAATCATAAATAACGTAGGGTTTTTCAGCGGTCCAATGCAGGTTGCCGTTATTGCAATCGAGAACTTCGTTGTTCAGGTAGTGTGCGTCTTGGGCATAGGCAACAAGGTCCACATCCTGCACATTGCCATTGGTTTCAAACAGCAACTGGTCCGTTACAATAAAAGGTGTGTTTTGATTGACTGCGTTTAAGTATACCTGTACAAAAATAACAATGGAGTCATTGCCCCGTATCTCTTTATTAGAGATGGTGGTTGCAGGTTGTCCATCCACATTTATTTTGTATAAACCATATTGGTTTCCGGCAATCCGAATATTTGCTTTAACACCTTTTGCATTGTGATTGATTACCCAAAGTTGTTTGGTAATAGATAAGGGGCGGTTGGTTCCCACTTGCGAAAAAACAGTATCAAACGTGATGGTATCGAGCGAAAAGGAAAGTCTGGCACCGGAGTCTGTGGTAATATCATCCTCTTTCCGGCAGGAAAAAAGGAGGCATATTATAAGCGTAAAAAACAGAAAAATCTTCGTCACGTGTTTTGTATTGGGGCATCTGTAATGCGCGGTAATAATACGTAAAATATGCCAAAATAGTATTTCAGAGCAGATTATCGAGCGCAGTTTCAATGGTTGGAAAAGCGAATTGAAATCCGGAGGTGGTTAATTTTTGGGGAACAATGTATTGGCTGGCGACCAGGGTGGTGGCTATTTCACCAAATATGATGTTTAGGACAAAAGCGGGAATGGGTGGCAACCATAATGGACGATTGAGTTTGTGGCTCATCAAGCGGGTAATGTTTTCGTTACTGGCAGGATGGGGTGTAACTGCATTAATGGGGCCATGTATGTTAGGGTCTTCAATGCATTTGAGGTAAATCGCACATAAGTCCTCGATGTGAATCCAGCTCATCAATTGTTTGCCATTACCCAATGGGGCACCTGCAAAAAACCGGATGGGTTTGGAAACTTCGGGAATAAAACCAGATTCTTTGGCTAATACAACACCTACTCTCACAATACTTTTGCGGATATCCTGGTCTAGAAGCAAATCTGTTTCTTTTTCCCAATCGCGGCATACATTGGCGAGGTAGTTTGTTGCGGGAGGGTAATTTTCGGTGGCATTACCCGATACCTCATTGCCGTATATGCCAATTGCCGATGTGCTGATAAATGTTTTTGGCTTAAGGTGAAAGGAATTGATGGTATTTACCAATAACCGGGTGGAAAGGATGCGGCTGTTGTATATTTCGGCTTTGTAGGCTGTGGTCCAGCGTTTATCGGCAATTCCTGAGCCGGCCAAGTGGATTATATGGTCAACTCCTTCAAATGCTTTCAGGTCAATTTCACCCATCTCAGGGTTCCATTTAAATTTTTTGATGCCGTTTTTGTAGCCATCCCTGCGGCTAAGCATTACTATTTCGTATCCTTTTCGGGTTAACAATTTAGACAGATGGGTGCCTACAAGTCCTGTTCCTCCGGTAATTAATATTTTTGTCATTTAATGTGGTGATTAAATTTAAAACAAAATGAAACAAGTATATGTTTGCAACAAAGAACATTATATTCAACAATAACGCTAAATGGCCACTTTTTCCATCAAAGATATTGAAGCAGTCTCGGGTATTCGCTGCCACACGTTGCGAATCTGGGAACAACGATATGGAATTATTGTGCCCAAACGTACTGAAACCAATATCCGGTATTATGATGATGATGACCTGAAAAAAATTATCAATATCAGCATTTTAAACAAAAACGGGTACCGTATTTCGGAAATAGCAAAAATGAGTATGCAACAAATATGCGACCTTGTTTTGGGTATTTCGGGATGTAAAAATGAATACGCCTGCCAGATAAAAGGGTTGATAGGAAGTATGTTGTCGTTTGATGAGTATGAGTTTCACCAAATCCTTACTACAAGTATTGTTCAAATCGGGATGGAGCAAACCATGCTGAATATTGTGTTTCCTTTTTTAACAGAGGCAGGTTTGTTGTGGCAGGTGGGTTCTATTCATCCATCACACGAGCATTTCGCGTCAGGCATTATCAAACAGAAGTTGTATGTGGCCATTGATGGGAATGTAGGACGGTATTCGGAAAACAGGAAGAAATTTTTATTGTTTTTACCCGAAAACGAGAAACATTCACTGGGATTGTTATTTGCCAATTTCATTTTGCGCTCGCGGGGGCATGAAGTATTGTTTTTGGGTCATGAAGTTCCCATGAGTAATTTTAAGGCAGCCATTGGTGAGCGCCAGCATCCGGATTATATCTTAACGATTCTCACCGCTTCACACGTTTGTTGTGATAAGCAGGATTTTGTCAATGAATTATCGGCACTGTGGAAAGAAACGGAAATTTTGCTTACGGGCAGCCAGGTGATGCAGAATGATATCGTGTTTCCGGAAAATGTTCATGTCATCAAAAAGATGGAACATTTTATTGATTTTGTCAGCAATATCGGAAAGAGTTATCAATACAATTAACCGTATTACCAACTCAGTTTTTCTTTGTTCAGGAAAGCAGCAATTCCTTTTTTACAATCTTCGGAAGCGCGGGCGTTTGCATTCATCATCGATGCATAGTTTAATCCTTCGTCCAAACTTAGCTGTTGTACTTCAGCCAGCATTTCTTTTACCATGCTCAATGATTGGGCAGATGTTTGTTTGCATAACTTTGCGGCAAATTGATTGACTGTTTCGGCAAGTGCATCGGCCGGAACAACTTCATTAATCAATCCAAATTGCAAGGCCTTTCCTGCATCAAACACATCGCCTGTAAGCAGTAATTGTTTGGCAATTTTTTCGGTAACTTTTCTTACTAAAAATACCATTACGATAGCGGGTACAAATCCGATTTTTACTTCGGTATAGCCGAATGTTGCGGTTGGAGTGGCAAAGCAAAAATCACATACGGTTGCAAGGCCGCTTCCGCCTGCTAAGGCTGGTCCGTCTACCTGAGCAATCACCACTTTTTTGCAATAGTATATTTGTTGGAACAGGCGCATTAAGTGTTGCGAATCGGCCAGGTTTTCTTCAAACGTATTTTGCTGAAGCTGCTGCAGGTAGGCTAAATCGGCACCTGCACAAAAGGCATCGCCATTTGCTTTTAGTACAATTACTTTACAGGTTTCATCCTGTTCGGCAATGGTGAGCGTTTCTTTTAATTGTTGCACCAATTCAAAACTCAGTGCATTTCGCTTTTCGGGTCGGTTGAGGGTGATGTATCCAATGCGGTTCTGTACTTCGTATAATACTAAATTATCCATAATGCCATATTAGTATCACAATGATAATTCAATTGCACCTTTTTCGGCTGCATATTGCACCGAAATATTTTTGTGCAAACACCAATTGATCATTGCCTGCGCTTTTGCCGAATGAATTGCCGATGTGATTATCATTTCCCTGAAATGACATTGTTTGAGCAAAGCATCCAAATCCACATTGTTTTTAACAATGAGTAGGTCGCATGCCGAATCTGCGGGTGACAGTGTGGTGGTACCGGTAAGCAGTATTTGTTTGGTATCAACCGTGATTTTTTTCCAA